>NZ_JBHVVI010000159.1:0-17233 GCF_042883685.1 Kitasatospora sp. NPDC058190 | reverse complement strand
GGAGACTCCGGTGCGGGCGCGCCCTTTCACGGCCTGACGGCCCCGGCTACTTGACCCCGGCCTCGGCGCAGGCCTCCGCGTACGGCTGGGTGCAGATGTCCGACGCCTTGTAGAGCCCGCCGCCGACGACCGTGGCCTCCACCTTCGCCTTGGTCACCACGATCGGGGTGAGCAGCAGCGAGGGGATGTGCAGCGCGCCGCTGTCGGTGACCGAGGTCGCGGTGGTGCTGATGTCCAGGCCCTCGGCCAGCTGGACGGCGATGCTGCCCGCCGCGTCCGTCTCGGGCTTGTACGGCTTGTAGATGGTGTACGCCTGCTCGCCCGTGAGTATCCGGCGGATCGCGTCGATGGAGGCGTCCTGGCCGCCCACCGGCACGTTCTTGATGCCCGCGGACTTCAGGGCGTCGATGACGGCGGCGGCCATGCCGTCGTTCGCGGCGTAGACGCCCTGGATGCCGTTCTTCCCGAGGCTCTGGATGGCCTCGTTCATCTTCGCCGTGGCCACCTCCGGCTTCCACTCGCCGGACTGCTCGTACGCGATCTTGACCTTGCCGTCGAGTGCCAGGTGCGCGCCCGCCTTGAACTGCGCCGCGTTGGGGTCGGACTCGGCGCCGTTGATCATCACGACGTTGGCCGAGGAGGCCTTCGAGCCGAGCGCGTCGAGCAGGGACTGGCCCTGGAGCTCACCGGTGTGCTGGTTGTCGAAGGAGACGTACGCGGCGACGTTGCCCTGGGCCAGCCGGTCGTAGGCGACGACCTTCACGCCCTTGGCATTGGCGGCGTCGACCCACGGGGCGGTGAGCTTGGCGTCGACCGGGTCGAGCAGGATGACCTTCACGCCCTTGGCGACCATGTCGTCGAACTGCTTCTTCTGGGCGTTCGCGTCGCCGTTCGCGTTGGCGTAGCTGATCGTGCACTTCGTGCAGAGGCTGGTCACCGTCTGCGTGATCAGCGGCTTGTCGAACGCGTCGTAGCGGGTCGAGGAGGTGCTCTCCGGAAGTAGCAGACCGATGCCCTCACTGCCTCCGCCGGCCGCCGGCGCCTGGGGCGCCGCGGTCTGGCCGCAGGCCGCGAGGGTGAGCGCGAGCGACGCGGCGGCCGTGCTCGTGGCCGCGAGACGCATGGGTCTGATCATGATCGGTGGTGCCTCCTGTACTGCGCCGCGAACAGTGCGGCAGGGGAGGGATTCAAGCCCCACCGGGCGAATGCGTCAATAAGGGGATGAGGCTTCGTTATCCCCTCTGCTCGATTCGTTACGGAATGAACAGGACTTTCACACTTTCGAAGATCGAATTCGGGGGAGAATATTGATAATTCAGAGGACTTATTAATTGCGAAAGAGGGCGCGGTGGACCGGGGGGATCCGCCCCGGTCCACCGGGGTCTCAACTGGCGATCGCGTAGCTGTCGCCGTAGACCTTCCAACGCAGCGGCGGGTTGAGGTCGAAGTTCCCCGCATTGAGGAAGACCAGCTGCTCGGTGTCGACCCGGCTGGTGTCGGAGTGGGCCTCCTCCTTCTTCATGACCACCTTGCGGGCCTCCAGGAAGGCCTTGATATAGGTGGCCTCGTCGCCGCCCTGGGCGGGGGTCCTGGCCTTCTTCATGGCCGCGGCGCGAATGCCGCCGAAACTGTCGGAGTCGTTTCCGGGGCCGTGCATGACGATGGCGTCGTAGTAGGCGAACTGGCCGAGCGCACGCAGCCCGTCCGCCTTGGCCTGACCGACGGCGGGGTTGAAGTACACCCGGTCGCGCTCGTCGTTCTGAGCCTGCTGGAAGACCGGATCCTTGGCGGCGGCGGCCCAGTCCTTGACGAACGGGGTGCCGAGACCGGCGTGCGAGGCGCTGCCGTTGACCTTCTTCAGCGCGGGCAGGTACTTGGCGAGGACGTTGCCGGGCCTGAGGTCGGTGTAGTGCTTCACCAGGTCCAGCATGTCCCCGGTCCCGGAACAGAAGCCGATGATGCCGGCGGTGTAGCCGCGGCCGTCACCGATGTCCTCGATGTACTTGTACTGGGCCTTCCAGTCCAGCGACGAGTTCTCCGCACTGGACACCAGCTGCATCGCGATGTCCTTCTTGTGCGGGTCGTCCAGGCCGACGCCCTTGATCCGGACGGAGGCCGCGGCGGCGGGCGCGGCCTGGGCGGCCGAGGTGGCCGCGACCGTGAGGGGCGCGGCCACCAGGACGGCGGCGAGGGCCGTGCCGAGGGCACGGCGGGGCTGAGTGCGCATGTGAACGCTCCGTTTCCCGTGGGGGTTAGGAAACTTTCCTAACGGGAAATTAGCGCCCACCAGTCCTGCCGCCGCAAGGGTTTTGACACACCCTCCCCGACTTCTCCGTCAGACGGCCCGGCGGCGCACCCACCACACCGCCGCCGCGCACAGCGCCACGGCCAGCAGGGTCGTCCAGCCGAACTCGATCCACTGGAACGGCCAGAACCGGTCGGCCGGTTGGTACACCTCGTGCATGGTGTAACCGCCGTCGCGCACCAGCTTCTGCAGGTCGTCGTAGCTGCGGCCCAGGTCGTAGAAATCGGCCTCGGAGATCCGGTTCCCGGCCGGGTCCGAGTACCAGACGCTCAACACCCAGCGGTCGTCCACCGCCAGGGCACTCATGGCGTGGACCGGCTCCTCCAGCGGAGTCATGTAGTGCGAGCGCACGGTCTCGGAGAGGAACGGCAAGGCGACCGAGGCCGCCAGACCAAGGCCCACCGCGAGCACGGTGCGGCGCAGCACCGCACCGGCCAGCGCCGCGACCCCGAAGGCCACCAGCACCCGGCCCACCAGGGCGGGCCACGTCTCCGCGAACAACTCGGGGGTGAACACTCCGCTCTGGAGCTCCAGCGGCGCGCTCCACCAGCGCAGCAGCAGCCCGAACAGCGCCGCCACGACGGCCAGCACCGCGCCGCCCAGGACCAGGCCGCCCGTCGTCCAGCGGGTCCGCCCGGCGCCCTGGGTCCAGGCGAAGCGCACCGTACCGTGCTCGAACTCCCTTGCCAGCAGCGGGCCGCCGAGGAACGCGCCGAACGCGCCGCCGAGGACGTAGGCCACGGTGACGAGCTCCAGCTGGCCGTTGCCGTACTGGCGCCGGAACTGCTTGTACTTGGCCAGGCAGGCCTCGGTGGTCGGATCGCAGGAGGCCGCGCCGCTACGGTCCAGGCCGGTGTGCAGGTACCAGCCGTACAGCAGCAGGGCGAGCGAGATCACGCCCATCACAGTGATCAGCATCAGCAGCGCGGGCCGGTGGCGCAGCCCGGCGGCCCGCAGCACGGCGGAGCGGGGCGGGGCGAGAGTGGTGGCGCTCATGACGGTACCTTCTGGTTCGTACGGACGGCCCCGCGCGGGCCGGGCAGGGCGGAGGCGGTCGGCTCGCGCAGGTAGGCGAGCACCAACTCCTCCAGGCCGATGCGCTGTTGGCGCCACTCGCCGGACACCGGGGCGTCCACGCCACCGGTGCGCACCAGCAAGTGGGACTGGGAGCCGGCCCGCCGGTCGCGGACCACCGGCAGGCGCTCGGCGACCGCCTCCGCCTCGGCGGTCGGACCGGTGAGCATCCGGTGGCCGCCCAGCAGGTCGTCCACCTCCCCCGACACCTGGACCCGGCCACCGGCCAGCACCACCAGGTAGTCGCAGCTCTGCTCCAGCTCGTTGACGGCGTGCGAGGAGAACATCACCGACAGGCCGTCCTCGGCCACCGCGGTCAGCAGCGCGGCCATGAAGTCGTGCCGGGCGAGCGGGTCGAGCGCGGCCAACGGCTCGTCCAGGAGCAGGAGTTCGGGCCGCTTGGCGAGGGCCAGGGCGAGCGAGACCTGGGCCTGCTGGCCGCCGGAGAGCCGGCCGTACTTGCGGTCCAGCGGAATGCCGAGGCCCTCCAGGTGGGTGCGGGCCCGATCGGCGTCCCAGCGCCGGTTGAGGTGGCGACCCATCGCCAGCAGGTCGCGCACGCGCAGGCCCGGGTAGAGCGCGGCGTTCTGGGCGACGAAACCGATCCGGTCCAGGGCCCGCGGCGAGCCCGGGAGTTGGTCGCCGAGAACGGTCATCGCACCCTCACTGGGCAGGGCCAGGCCGGCCGCCAGACTGAGCAGCGTGGTCTTGCCGGCACCGTTCGGACCGACCAGGGCCACCACATGCCCGGCCGGGACGGCGAGGTGGCAGTCCCGCAGAGCCCAGGAGCGGCGGTAGCGCTTGCCGATCCCGCCGCAGTCGATCACCGTGTCCGCCGCCATCAGGCCACCACCCCGTCGCGCCCCTCACGCAGGTCGCGCAGCGCGTCCTCGAACACCGCGACCATCCCCCCCTCGTCCAACCCGGCGACCCGCGCCGAGCACATCCAGTCCAGCAACCCCCGCCGCAGCGCGGCCCGTTCACGCAGGGGCACCACCCCGGCGGGCAGCCCGCGCACGAAGGTCCCCTGGCCGCGGCGGCCGACCGCCAGACCGCGGTGTTCCAGCTCCCGGTAGGCCTTGAGCACGGTGTTGGGGTTGATCGCCAGGCCGGCGACCACCTCGCGCACCCGGGGCAACCGGTCCCCCTCCGCCAACCAGCCCATCCGCAACGCCTGTTCGACCTGCTGCACGAGTTGCAGATAGGTCGGGACGCCGGAGGCCGGGTCCAGGCGGAACTCGATCGGGGAGGGCTGGTCAGCTCCTTTATCTAGTTCCATAGTTAATGAGTTAAGTGGGTGTGGTGACGGGCCGTCAACCCAAGAGAAAGCAAAGGGCCCCGCCCGGACCAGGTGGTCCGGGCGGGGCCCCTCACGCCCTACGGCGTGCCCGCGCTCAGGCGCCGCGGAGCACGGCGCCGGTGCGGGTGACGGCCTCGGCGACGGCGGCCTCGCGGGCGGCGGTGGCCTCGTCGGCGGTCAGGGTGCGGTCGGCGGCGCGGAAGCGCAGCGCGTAGGCCAGCGACTTCTTGCCCTCGCCGACCTGCTCGCCGGTGAACACGTCGAACAGCCGGATGGCCTCCAGCAGTTCGCCCGCGCCCGTGCGCAGCGCGGCCTCGACCTCGGCGGCCGGGACGGCGGTGTCGACGATCAGCGCGACGTCCTGGGTGGCCACCGGGAAGCCGGAGACCGCCGGGCCGTTGACGCGCTCGGCGCCGTCCGCCGTCAGCAGGTCGATGTCGACCTCCGCGGCCGCGGTACGGGCCGGCAACCCGAGCGCCTTGACCACGCGCGGGTGCAGCTCACCCGCGTGGCCGACCACCCGGTCGGTGCCGGCGACGACCAGCTCGGCGCAGCGGCCCGGGTGCCAGGGCGCCTGCTGCCCCTGGCGGACGGTCAGCTCGACGCCGGCCGCACGGGCCACCGTACGGGCCGCCTCGACGGCGTCCGCCCAGGAGGCCTGGTCGCCCTTGCCCCACCAGCCGGACGGCAGCCGCTCGCCCGCGAGGGCGACGGCGACCCGACGCGGCTGGTCCGGCAGCGCGGCGTCCAGCGAGGCCAGCTCCTCGTCGCTGGGCCGGCGGTCGACGGCCGGGCGCGGGGCCACCCTCAGCTCGTCCTTGGGCAGGAAGACGGTGCCGGTCTCGAAGACCGCCAGGTCGGTGTTGCCCCGGCCGACGTTGCGGCGCAGCGCGCCGAGCAGGCCCGGCAGCAGCGTGGTGCGCAGCGCCGGCTCCTCGTCGTTGAGCGGGTTGACCAGCTTCACCGTGCGGCGGCGCCGGTCGTCCGACTCCAGGCCGAGCGCTTCGAAGGCGGCCTCGCCGAGGAACGGGTAGTTGTTGACCTCGACGTAGCCGGCCGCGGCCAGCGCCACGCCGATCCGGCGGTGGGTCCGCTGGGCCTCGGTCAGGCCCTTGCCCGGCGGCACGTTGGGCATCCGGGCGGGGACGTTGTCGTAGCCCTCCAGCCGGATGACCTCCTCCGCGAGGTCGTACGGGTCGGTGAGGTCGGGCCGCCAGGTCGGCGGGGTGACCTCCAGGGTGTCGGCGCCCGCGACGGAGCAGCCGATCTCCTGCAGGCGCCGGGTGACGGTCTCGCGGCCGTACTCGGTGCCGGCGACCCTGTCGGGCAGGTCGGCGGGGATCAGGATGGTGCGCACCGGGTGCGGGCCGGCGATGTCGGTGACCCCGGCCTCGGCGGTGCCGCCGGCGATCAGCACGAGCAGGTCGACGGCGCGCTGGGCGGCGGCGCGGGCCGCCTCCGGGTCGACGCCGCGCTCGAAGCGCTTGGACGCCTCGGAGGGCAGCTTGTGCCGCTTGGCGGCGCGGGCGATGACGACCGGGGCGAAGTGCGCCGCCTCGATGATCACCTCGGTGGTGCCCGGGCCGGCGGCCGGGTCGAGGATCTCGGTCGAGGCGCCGCCCATGACACCGGCCAGGCCGATCGGGCCGCTGTTGTCGCAGATCAGCAGGTCCTCGACGGACAGCTTGCGCTGCACGCCGTCGAGGGTGGTGAGGGTCTCGCCCGGCTCGGCCCGGCGGACCGTGATCGGGCCGTCCACGCGCTGCTTGTCGTAGGCGTGCAGCGGCTGGCCGACCTCCAGCATCACGTAGTTGGTGATGTCGACGGTCAGCGAGATCGGACGGATGCCCGCCTTCTGCAGGCGGCGCTGCAGCCAGATCGGGGACTTGGCGCTCGGGTCGACGCCGACGACCGTACGGGCCACGAAGCGGTCGCAGCCGGCCGGGTCGTCGACCTTGACCAGGTAGCCGAAGGAGTTGGCCGGCGGCACGTCGAGCAGCGCCGGGTCGGCCAGCGGCAGCCCGTACGCGGCGGCGGCCTCACGGGCCACGCCGCGCATGGAGAGGCAGTAGCCGCGGTCCGGGGTGACGGCGATGTCGAGCACCTCGTCGACCAGCTGGAGCAGCTCGATGGCGTCGGTGCCGGGCTCGTACTCCGGCGGAAGCACGATGATGCCGTTGTGGTCGTCGCCCATGCCCAGCTCGCGGGCCGAGCAGATCATGCCGGCCGAGGTGTGGCCGTAGGTCTTGCGGGCCGCGATCGGGAACGGGCCGGGCAGAACGGCGCCCGGGAGCACGACCACGACCTTGTCGCCGACGGCGAAGTTGGTCGCGCCGCAGACGATCTCCTGCGGCTCGCCGGTGCCGTTGGCGTCGCCGACGTTCACGTAGCAGTGCCGGATCGGCTTCTTGAAGCCGGACAGCTCCTCGATGGAGAGCACCTCGCCGACCACCAGCGGGCCCTTGAGGTCGCCGCCGAGCTGCTCGACGGTCTCGACCTCCAGGCCGGCCCGAACCAGGCGCTCGGCCACGTCACGGCCGGTCTCACCGGCCGGCAGATCGACGTACTCGCGCAGCCAGGAAAGCGGGACGCGCATCAGATCTCCATCCCGAACGGGAGGGTGAAGCGCACGTCACCCTCGACCATGTCGCGCATGTCGGCGACGTTGTGACGATTCATCAGGATCCGCTCCAGGCCCAGGCCGAAGGCGAACCCGCTGTAGCGGTCCGGGTCCACGCCGCAGGCGACCAGCACCCGCGGGTTGACCACGCCGCAGCCGCCGAGCTCGATCCAGCCCTCGGAGGAGCAGGTGCGGCACGGACGGTCCGGGTTGCCGACGCTCTCGCCGCGGCACACGAAGCACTGCAGGTCGATCTCGGCGCTCGGCTCGGTGAACGGGAAGTACGAGGGGCGCCAGCGCAGCTCCAGGCCGCCGCCGATCAGCTTCTCGACCAGCACCTCGATGGTGCCCTTGAGGTCGGCGAAGGTGATGCCCTCGTCGACGGCGAGGCCCTCGACCTGGCGGAACACCGGGGTGTGGGTGGCGTCCAGCTCGTCGGTCCGGTAGACCCGGCCCGGGCAGACCACGTAGATGGGGGGCTCGCGGTCGAGCATGGTGCGGGCCTGGACCGGGGAGGTCTGGGTGCGCAGCACCACGCCGGAGTCGGCGGAGCCGTCCGGGGCCTGGACGAAGAAGGTGTCCTGCATCGAGCGGGCCGGGTGGTCCGGGCCCAGGTTGAGGGCGTCGAAGTTGAGCCACTCGGCCTCGACCTCGGGGCCCTCGGCGACCTGGTAGCCCATCGCGACGAAGGTGTCCTCGATGCGCTCGGCCATCGTGGTCAGCGGGTGCCGGGCGCCGCGCGGGACGCGGTCGTACGGCAGCGTGACGTCCACCGCCTCCTCGACCAGCACGCGGGCGTCCCGCTCCGCCTCCAGCTCGACCTGCCGCTTGGCGAGCGCCTGGTTGACGGCGCCGCGGGCCTGGCCGATCAGCTTGCCGGCGGCGGCCTTGGCGTGCGGCGGAAGGGCGCCGATCTCGCGGTTGGCGAGCGAGAGCGCGGAGCGGTCGCCGGTGTGGGCGACCTTGGCCTGCTTCAGCTCGTCCAGGGTGCCGGCGGCGGCGAAGGCGGCGATCGCCTCGTCCCGCGCCTGCTCCACCACCTCGGGCTTGAGGGCCTCGACCTCGACGGGGTCGTACGACTTGTTGGGTGCCGACATCTCTATCTTTCCCGTGCTCCTGCTCGTCCGTGCTCAGGTGTGTGGGGCTCGCCTTCGCGTCACGCCCGGCGGGGCCGGGGCGCGGGCAGCCGATCTCCGTACGAACGGGGAGGGGCGTCCGCGGCACAGCCGCACAGGGCGTTGCGCAACGCCAAAGGTCGAGTGTAGTCGCAGCGCGTAGCGCGGCTGCCGTCAAGCCCGTCCGGGCCCCGACCACAGCATGCTCTGCTGGTCGTCCATGCTCGTTCAGAGCATGAAGTCGGGCACCCCGGCGGGCAGGATAAATCGGAACCTGGCCCCGCCGCCGGGCGCGCGGTCGACCCGGATCGAGCCGCCGTGGGCCTCCACGATGCCCTTGACGATATAGAGCCCGAGGCCGGTGCCACCGCGCTTGGAGCCCCGCCAGAAGCGGGTGAAGACGCGCGGGATCGACTCCTCGGGGATGCCGCTTCCTTCGTCGCTCACGGTGACCGCGGTGCCTTCCACGATGCGGGGCGGGGTGCCGGAGCGCTCCCAGACGGGCGCCTCGACGACCTCCTTGGCCGGTGCCACCTCGATCGTGACAGTTCCCTCGCCGTGGCGCACCGCGTTTTCCAGCAGGTTGGCCAGCACCTGGTCGACCTTGTCCGGGTCCGCCCACAGCACCGTCAGCGGCTCGCTGATCCGGATGTCGAAGCGCTCCTCCGGAATGCCGGTGGCGACCTTGCGCTCGACGTGCCGGCGCACCGCCGCCGCCAGGTCGACGACCTGCTTGCGCAGCTCCAGCCGCCCGGCGTCGATCCGGGAGATGTCCAGCAGCTCGGCGATCAGCCGGGTGACCCGGTCGGCGTCCGCGTCCACGGTCTCCAGCATCAGCCGCTTCTGCCCGTCGGTGAACCGCTCCCACTTGGCCAGCAGCGTGGCCGTGAAGCCCTTGACGCTGGTCAACGGGGAGCGCAGCTCGTGCGCGACGGTGGCGATCAGCTCGGCGTGGCTGCGCTCGGTGCGACGCCGGGCCTCGGTGCCACGCAGGGCGATCACCAGGCGCTCCAGTGGCCCGCCGGGCTCGGTGCGGACGTAGCGCGCGGAGACCAGCACCTCACGTCCACCGGGCAGCAGCAGGTTGCGCTCGGGCTGGCCGGTGCGGATGGCCAGGCCGCCGTACGGGTCGGTCAGCTGCCACCAGCGGCGGCCGTCCAGGTCCTCCAGCGGCAGGACGTCCTCCAGCGCACTGCCGAGCGCGGCCGCCGGGAGCACGCCGGTGAGCCGGGCCGCGGCCCGGTTGAAGCAGACCACCCGGCCCAGCGCGTCGGCGACCACCAGGCCGTCCGGCAGGTCGTCCGGGTCGAGCTCGGGCCCGCTGCCGACCATGGGTTGCCTCCCCGATTACCCACCGTGCCGTTCCCCCCACCGAGGCAGACCCTAGCGCCTCGCAGGCCCCGACAGTAGGGCTTGCAGCGTGGTGATCCCGGCGCGCCCGGGGCGTGTCCCGTGGGTTTCGCCACGGACCCGGCGAGGACCCGCAAAACACGCCCCACAGCCCGTGTCAGCCGTTCGAGCGGCAGCCGCCGGGCGAACGCTGCGCCCGGGCCGAGGCGTACAGGCAGACGGCCGCGGCGGTGGCCAGATTGAGGCTCTCGGCGTGCCCGTGGATCGGGACGCGCACGACCTCGTCGGTGAGCGCACGGGTCTCCTCCGGGAGCCCCCACGCCTCGTTGCCGAACACCCACGCGCCGGGCGCGCCCAGGGTGCCCTCGTCGAGCTCCTGGTCCAGGTCGCGCTCCCCCGCGCCGTCCGCGGCGAGCACCCGGATCCCGGCCTCGCGCAGCTTCCCGACCGCCTCCTCGACCGGCACGCCGACCGCCACCGGCAGGTGGAACAGGCTGCCGACGGAGGCCCGGACGGCCTTCGGGTTGTAGAGGTCCACCGAGGCGTCGGTGAGCACCACGGCGTCCGCGCCGGCCGCGTCGGCGGTGCGCAGCACGGTGCCGGCGTTCCCGGGGTCGCGCACGTGGGCGAGGATCGCCACCAGCTTCGGCCGGGCCTCGAGCACCTCGGCGAACGGGGTGTCGATGAAGCGGCAGAGCGCCACGATGCCCTGCGGGGTCACCGTGTCGCAGATGTCGGCGATCACCTCGTCGGTGGCGGTCAGCACCGGCAGCCCCTCGGCCAGGGCGGCCTCGACGATGTCCGCGTGCCGCTCGGCGGCCTCCAGGCCGACGTACACCTCGACCACCGCGTGCTCGGCCGTCCCCGGCAGCTTGCCGAAGGCGACGGCCTCCCGGACGGCCTGCGGGCCCTCGGCCAGGAAGCGGCGCTCCTTGGTGCGCTGGTTCCGCTTGGCCAGCCGACGGGCGGCGACGACGCGCGGCGAGCGCAGGGAGGTGAGCAGGGGGGTGTCGGTGCTCGGCATGGTCTCGTTCTCTGGGGGCGCTGACTCTGGAGGTGCTGACGCTGGTGGTGCTGGGGGCGGAACGCAGAACCGGACCCGCAGGAGAGCCTGCGGGTCCGGTCGGAGCTCAGCCGATCTCGGAAGATCAGGCGGCGTCCGCGGCAGCCTTCGGGGCGTTCACGTCGGCCGGCAGCGCCTTCTGGGCGACCTCGACCAGGGAGGCGAACGCACCCGGGTCGTTGACGGCCAGGTCGGCCAGCATCTTGCGGTCGATCTCGACGCTGGCGGCCTTCAGGCCCTGCACGAAGCGGTTGTAGGTGATGCCGTTGGCACGGGCCGCAGCGTTGATGCGCTGGATCCACAGCTGACGGAAGTCGCCCTTGCGCTTCTTGCGGTCGTTGAAGTTGTAGACCAGCGAGTGGGTGACCTGCTCCTTGGCCTTGCGGTACAGGCGCGAGCGCTGGCCACGGTAGCCGCTGGCGCGCTCCAGGATGACCCGGCGCTTCTTGTGGGCGTTGACTGCCCGCTTGACGCGTGCCACTTGATTACTCCTTGGGTTGGACCACGGACTACTTCACGTGGTCCGTCATTCGAATGGGTCGGGAAGGATCAGCTGCCCCGCACCGGCTCGCGCCGGGCGGGAGGGCGATCACTTGCCGAGAAGCTTCTTGATCTTCTTGGCGTCAGCGGGGGCCATCTCGATCGTCCCGGCCAGCTTGCGGGTCAGCGTCGAGGGCTTGTGCTCCAGGAGGTGGCGGCGGCCGGCGCGCTCGCGCAGCACCTTGCCAGAGCCACTGATCTTGAAGCGCTTGCTGGCGCCACTGTGCGTCTTCTGCTTCGGCATTTCGCCGTATCTCCTCGTCGGTCCCGTTCACGCCCGCGCAACCTGTGCCGCGCGGGCGTGAACTGGATGGATCTGCGGTGACCGGGCGGGACGCCCTGTCACCCTGGGGGCCGGTCTCCCGGACTGCCCCGAGCCGGTGTCGGCTCAGGCGCCCTGGGAGGCGGCCGGCTGCTCGACCGGGGCCTCGGCCTCGGTGGCCGGCGCCTCGACCGGGGCGTCCTGCGCCTCGGTCACGGCGTCGTCGGCCACCAGGTCCTCGGCCACCGCGTCGTCGTCCGCGGGGGCGGCGTCGGAGCCGGGGGTCCGGCCCAGCCGCTCGGCCTTGCGGGCGTCCGCGAGGGCGCGGGCCTCGGCCATCGCCTCGGTCTTCTTCTTGTGCGGACCAAGAACCATGATCATGTTCCGGCCGTCCTGCTTCGGCGAGGACTCGACGAAGCCCAGCTCCTGGACGTCGTCGGCGAGCCGCTGCAGCAGACGGAAGCCCAGCTCGGGGCGGGACTGCTCACGACCACGGAACATGATCGTGATCTTGACCTTGTCGCCCTGCTTGAGGAACCGGACGACGTGACCCTTCTTGGTGTCATAGTCGTGCGGGTCGATCTTCGGCCGGAGCTTCATCTCCTTGATGACCGTGTGCGCCTGGTTCTTGCGCGCCTCACGGGCCTTCATGGCCGACTCGTACTTGAACTTGCCGTAGTCCATGAGCTTGCACACCGGCGGCCGGGCGGTCGCCGCGACCTCGACCAGGTCGAGGTCGTACTCCTGCGCGAGCTCCAGCGCCTTGGCAAGCGGCACAATGCCGACCTGCTCGCCGCTGGGACCGACGAGTCGCACCTCCGGGACGCGAATCCGGTCGTTGATGCGGGGCTCGGTGCTGATGGGGCCTCCTCGGTTGCACCTTCTGCGATGCGGCCGTCGGACGGCGGTCGCACGTAGTGGACTCGACCACTGGGCGGGGCTTCATTCGAGCTGCGCTGCCCGGTACCTCTCGGCACCGCGAGCACCGCGACACGAAAAAAGCCCCGCTCGGTACAAGCGGGGCTCCACACAACCGGGGGCGGCACCCGGTGAGGGGCGCTGCGGCGACTCGGCGCCGTGGCGCCCGTCGCGGACCGGACCCGTCGACCGTGAGGCCGATCAGGTGGGAGACTTTCGCGGTTGCCCTCTCGGGCCTCCTTGCAGTGGAGCCTCCACTTGCTGGCCAGGTGCCCGTGAGGGATCCCGGCCGGTCAGTCTCGAAGCATACAGCGCCGGGGAGTCGAACGCTATTCCGCCCCGGCGCACTGCCCTTTTCCGCGCGTCACACGCCCCTTGTACGCTCCACGTGTACCCACCCGGCACGAAGGAACGAGCCACCCTTGAGCAGCGAGCCCACCCAGAACCCCGGCACGGACGACGACGCGATCGGCTTCGACGACCTCACCCGCGACATCGCCGAGGTCCCGGCCGTCGAGGTGATCACCACCGTCGCGGTGCACCTGATGAGCGCGGCCGCGGTCAAGTGCGGCCTCGCCGAGGGCGGCGAGAAGGACAAGGACCTGGACGAGGCCCGCAAGCTGATCACCGCGCTCGCCGGGCTGGTCACCGCCGGTGCCCCCGAGATCAGCAACTTCCACGCGGCCCCGCTGCGGGACGGCCTGCGCTCGCTGCAGCTGGCCTTCCGCGAGGCCTCGCTCGTGCCGGACGCGCCGGGCACGGGGCCGGGCGAGAAGTTCACCGGGCCCGTCTACAGCTGACGCGACTTCCTTTGGGCAACCACCCCCGAAATTTCGGGGATGGTTGCCCAAGGCGTTTCCGGGCTACCGCCGGTACAGCGGCTCCCCCGGAAGCTGCGTGCTCGCCGGGAGCACCGCGAGGTCCAGCCCCCGGTCCAGCCGCACCCGCAGCACCGGGTCCCCGGCCACCGCCCGGCCGACCCGCTGCGCGGCCTCCTGCAGCCCCGCCTGGTCAAGCGCCGGGTCGAACACCACCGCGAGCACCCCGTCCGAGTCCTCCGACGGCGCCAGCAGCCCGCTGACCACCTGCGGCTCGGCCGCCAGCAGCGCCCGGACCGCCTCGCGCACCTCCGGGTCCGTCACCGGCGGCCGGTACGGACGGTTCTCCGCCAGCGCCCGCAGCCGGGCGCCGGTCAGCAGGAAGGGCACCGGCCCGGCCGGGTCGATCAGCAGGGTGTCGGCGCGCTCGGAGAAGGCGACCATCGCGGCCTGCGGGGCCGCCGTCGGCGCCGGACGGGCGTCGGCCCGCCAGCGGGTGAGCGTCTCCAGTGACGTGAAGGCCGGCAGCGCGCGGCGCCCGTCCGGGGCCTCCAGCACCGGGACGGCCATGTCGCTGCTCTTGTCGTGCTTGTGTCCGTGCTCGTCCACCTCGACCTCGCCGAGGAGGGCGACGATCGGGACCATCAGCCGGGTCGGGGTCAGCGCCGCCAGCACCTCGGGCTCGGCCGTACGGTCCTGCGCCCAGCGGGCGAGGGCCGCGGCCAGTGCCGGGTCCGCCGTGCCGTCGTCGTCGGAGAAGCCGGGATTCGGGATGCTCTTGCCGACGAACGCCGGGTTGGAGAAGTCTTTGCGGTCCACCCGGCCGACCCTATGCCACCGCGGGCCACCGCCCGCATTTCCCCGCACGCGCCCCCTACCCACCGGTAGCGCCCTGTGGCACCCTGCGCGCATGGTCATCCTCGATGCACCCGCCCCCGTCACCGACCGCCACCGCTACGACCGGGCCACCGCCCATCTGGACGGGCCGGTGGCCGTCGTGGACCTCGCCGCCTTCGACGCCAACGCCGCCGACCTGGTGCGCCGGGCCGGCGGGAAGCCGATCCGGGTGGCCAGCAAGTCGCTGCGCTGCCGGGCGCTGCTGGACCGGGCGCTGGCCGTGGACGGCTTCCTCGGGGTGATGAGCTTCACCCTGGGCGAGTCGCTCTGGCTGGCCCGCACCGGCGTGCGCGACGTCCTGCTCGCCTACCCCTCCACCGACCGGGACGGCTACGCCGAGCTGACCGCCGATCCGGAGCTGGCCGGCGCGATCACCGTCGTCCTGGACGACCCGGCCCAACTGGACCTGATCGACAAGGCGCGCTCCGGCGACGCCGAGGTGCGGGTCTGCCTGGAACTGGACACCGCGCTGCACCTGCTCGGCGGACGGGTCCGGGTGGGCGCCCGGCGCTCGCCGCTGCGCACCCCGGAGGAGCTGGGCGCCTTCGCCGAACTCGTCCAGCGCCGCCCTGGCTTCCGGGTGGTCGGCCTGATGGCGTACGAGGGGCACATCGCCGGGGTGGGAGACCGGGTGCCGGGGCGGCCGGTGCGCTCGCAGCTGATCCGGCTGATGCAGGGCCGGGCCCGGGCCGAGTTGGCCGAGCGGCGCGCGGCGGCGGTCCGGCGACTGCGCCAGGTGGCCGAGCTGGAGTTCGTCAACGGCGGCGGCACCGGCAGCGTGGAGTCCACCGTGGCCGAGCAGGCCGTCACCGAGGTCGCGGCCGGCTCCGGGCTGTACCAGCCGCAGCTGTTCGACAACTACCGCGTGTTCCGGGGTCGTCCGGCCGCCCTGTTCGGCCAGCCGGTGGTGCGCCGCCCCGGGGTCGGGGTGGTGACGGTGCTCGGCGGCGGCTACCCGGCCTCCGGCGCGGCCGGACCGGACCGCTCGCCGGTGCCGTACCTGCCGCCCGGGCTGCGCTACGACCCGGTGGAGGGTGCCGGCGAGGTGCAGACCCCGCTGCTCGGCTCGGCCGCGGACGACCTGCTGATCGGCGACCGGGTCTGGTTCCGGCACGCCAAGGCGGGCGAACTGTGCGAGCGCTTCGCGGAGTTGCACCTGATCGAGGGTGACCGGATCGTCCGCACCGTGCCGACCTACCGGGGCGAGGGGAAGGCCTTCCTCTGACGCTTCGTCCGCCTTTGCCCTACCGTGGTCCCGACAGCAGCTTGGGAACACGGAGGGGATCATGGACGGCGAACTCGTGCAGGAGATGGTGAGGTCCGGAGCGACTTCCGTGGCCGGCCTGATGGCCACGGCCGCCTGGAACCAAGCCAGTTCGCGGATCGCCCGGCTGTTCGGGCGCGGCGAGCGGGACGAGGAGGCGAGCGCGGAGCTGGAGGTGATCCGCGCCGAGGTGCTGGTCGCCGACGGCGACGAGGAGGTCCTGGCCGACCAAGCCGCGGCCCTTCGCAACCGGCTGCGCACGCTGTTCCGGACGGACCCTCAGGCGGCCGAGGAACTCTTCGACATCCTCGCGGAGTTCACCCCCGGGCACTTCCACAAGACGGACGGCGGGACGTACGTCATCAACAAGATCGAGAGCGGAACCTACAACGAATCCGTGATCCAGGCCGGCATCATCCACAACATGCAGCGCTGACCTTTCTCCAGCCTTAACCAGGCCCGATGGAACGGCTAACTACCGTCTTCCGTCGGGCCTTTGCGCTGCTCATGGGTCTACAGTCCGTCAACAAGTCACCCAGGCACGGCTATTGCGCTCTGGTCCAGACCAATTCTACGCTCTGGCCGGGGGCCCGCGATCCGGGCCGGGCGGCCCCCGAACGGGCAGGCGTGTCCGCTCTCCCCCACACCCGCCCGGAACGACGGTCAAGGAGTCCCCACCCCATGTCCATCAAGCGAAGTGCCCTGTCCGTCGGCGTGGTCGGCGCCGCGGTGCTCGCGGTGGCCGCGACCACCGCCGGTACCGCCAGTGCCCACGGCACGATGACCAACCCCGTCAGCCGAATCGCCGCCTGCTACGCCGAGGGCCCGGAGCACCCGGTGTCGCAGGTCTGCAAGAACCTCGTCGCGGCGAGCGGCACCCAGCCGCTGTACGACTGGAACGAGGTCAACATCGCCAACGCCGCCGGGAACCACCAGGCGCTGATCCCGGACGGCAAGCTCTGCTCGGCCAACCGCGACAAGTACGCGGCGCTGGACTGGCCGCGCACCGACTGGCCGGCCACCCCGGTCAGCGCGGGCAACTTCACCTTCCAGTTCCGCACCACCGCGCCGCACGTCGGCACCCAGACCGTCTACATCACCAAGCCGAGCTACGACCCGACCAAGCCGCTGAAGTGGTCGGACCTCGACCCGACCCCGGTGGCCCAGGTGCAGGTCGACCGCACCGCAGTCAACGGGTACTACACCTACTCGGGCACCCTGCCGCAGCGCACCGGCCGCCAGCTGCTGTACATGATCTGGCAGCGCAGCGACAGCCCGGAGGCGTTCTACAGCTGCTCCGACGTCGACTTCGGCACGCCCACCGCCGCGGGCGCCCCGGCCGTCTCCTCGCTCGCCGCCCCGGCCGCGCCCGGCGACGCGCAGATCGCCGCCGACGCCCCCAGATCCACGGTCGCCCACCACGGCCACGGCGGGGACCCGAACGCCCCCGCCGGCCAGCCGATCCCGACCACCTCCGCGGCCGTGGCCGGCACCTCGGCCACCGGTCCGCTGCTGCTGGCCGGTGCCGCCGCGCTCGGCGTCGGCTGGGCGGGCATGGTGCTCCGGCGCCGTCGCGTCGAGGCTGTTCGACGCGACTCCTGACGCCGGACGCGGGGCCGGGCCGGCCCACCCCCGTCCGGTCCGGTTTCGCGGCTCCGTCGAGGAGCAGGGGTGAACGGCGGCGGCCCACCCGGGAGGGGTTCCTCC
>NZ_JBHVVI010000158.1:0-17718 GCF_042883685.1 Kitasatospora sp. NPDC058190 | reverse complement strand
CCCACCGCCTGCGCCGCGATCGTCACCCGGGTGTGGTCCAGCGTCTTCATCGCCGTCTGGAAACCCGTGCCCTCCGCACCGATCATCCGGTCCGCCGGGATCCGCACGTTGTCGAAGTACACCTCACGCGTCGGCGAACCCTTGATCCCGAGCTTCTTCTCCGGCGCACCGAACGAGACGCCCTCGTCACCCTTCTCCACCACGAACGCCGAGATGCCCTTCGAACGCATCGACGGGTCCGTCACCGCCATCACCGTGTAGAACTCCGAGACACCCGCGTTGGTGATCCACCGCTTCACCCCGTTCAGCACCCAGAAGTCACCGTCGCGCACCGCCCGGGTCTTCATCCCCGCCGCGTCCGAACCCGCCTCCGGCTCCGACAGGCAGTACGAGAACATCCCCTCACCACGCGCCAGCGCACCCAGGTACTTCGCCTTCAGCTCCTCCGAACCCGACAGCTGCACCGGCAGCGAACCCAGCTTGTTCACCGCCGGGATCAGCGACGACGAGCCGCACACCCGCGCGACCTCCTCGATCACGATCACCGTCGCCAGCGCGTCCGCCCCCGCACCGCCGTACACCTCCGGCACGTGCACCGCGTGCAGGTCATTGCCCCGCAGCGCGTCCAGCGCCTCCTGCGGGAACCGCCCCTGCTCGTCCACCTCCGCCGCGAACGGCGCGATCTTCGCCTCGGCCAGCGAACGCACCGCCTCGCGAAGCATCTCGTGCTCCTCGGAGATGCGGAAGAGATCGAAGTCAGCCGCGCTGCCCGCCATGATGCCTGCCTCGTGGTCCAGTGACCGAAGTCTGATCGACGTCGAATCCGGGGTTAACTACCGTTCAGTAGAGATCCTAGGGCTCCGACCTGCGGCTGCCTAGCGACCTCCGGACACGGGCGATCCCTGCGCGACCGTGCCGGGCGGATAGCATCAGGGGCACCTCTACTGGTCGAAACCGCTCTAAGGGGAACCCGTGACCCTCCGCATCTCCGTGATCGGCACCGGCTACCTCGGCGCGACGCATGCCGCCGCGATGGCCGAGTTCGGCTTCGAGGTGCTGGGTCTGGACATCGATCCCGACAAGATCGCCACCCTCACCGCAGGCCGCGTCCCGATGTACGAGCCGGGGCTGTCCGAGCTGCTGCTCAAGCACGTCGCCGGGCACGAGGGCTCCACCGGGCGGCTGCGCTTCACCACCTCCGCCAAGGAGGCCGCCGAGTTCGGCGACGTGCACTTCATCTGCGTCAACACCCCGCAGCGCAAGGGCGAGTTCGCCGCCGACATGTCGTACGTGGACACCGCGATCGACGACCTGGCGCCGCACCTGACCCGCCCGGCCCTGGTGGTCGGGAAGTCCACCGTCCCGGTCGGCTCGGCGGCCCGGCTGGCCGAGCGGCTGGCCGCCCTCGCGCCGGTCGGCGAGGGCGCCGAACTCGCCTGGAACCCGGAGTTCCTGCGCGAGGGCTTCGCCGTCCAGGACACCCTGCGGCCGGACCGGATCGTGGTCGGCGCCCAGAGCGAGCGGGCCGAGCGGCTGCTGCGCGAGGTCTACGCCGAGCCGATCTCGGCCGGAGTGCCGTTCCTGGTCACCGACTTCGCGACCGCCGAACTGGTCAAGGCCGCCGCCAACTCCTTCCTGGCCACCAAGATCTCCTTCATCAACGCGATGGCCGAGGTCTGCGAGGCGGCCGGCGCGGACGTCACCCAGCTCAGCAAGGCGCTCTCCTACGACGAGCGGATCGGCGGCAAGTTCCTCAACTCCGGCCTCGGCTTCGGCGGCGGCTGCCTGCCCAAGGACATCCGGGCGTTCATGGCCCGGGCCGGCGAGCTCGGCGCCGACCAGGCGCTGACCTTCCTGCGCGAGGTCGACTCGATCAACATGCGGCGCCGCTCCCGGATGGTCGAGCTGGCCCGCGAGCAGTGCGGCGGCGGCTTCCTGGGCCGCCGGGTCGCCGTCCTCGGCGCCGCCTTCAAGCCCAACTCGGACGACATCCGGGACTCCCCCGCCCTCAACGTGGCCGCCCAGATCCAGCTCCAGGGCGCCCAGGTCACCGTCTACGACCCGAAGGCCGTGGACAACGCCCGCAAGATGTTCCCCTCCCTCGCCTACGCCGGCTCCGCCCTGGAAGCCGCCGAGGGCGCCCACGTCGTCCTCCACCTCACCGAGTGGGCCGAGTTCCGCGAGCTGGACCCGGCCGAACTCGGCGCCGTCGTCGCCGAACGCCGCCTCCTCGACGGCCGCAACGTCCTCGACGCCGAAGCCTGGCGCGCCGCCGGCTGGACCTACCGCGCCCTCGGCCGCCCGAGCTGACCCTCGACCGGGGAATGCCCTTCGGCGAAGCGCCGTTGGCACCGGCATGACGAGCTACGGCGACGATGCGACGGTCCGCGGGATCCTCACCGGGGCGGGTGACACCTGGGCGGTGGTGGGGCTGTCCAACAACACCGCGCGGGCCGCGTACGGGGTGGCGCGGGTGTTGCAGCGGTACGGCAAGCGGATCGTGCCGGTGCATCCGAAGGCGGAGACGGTGCTCGGCGAGCCCGGGTACGCCTCGCTCGCCGAGATCCCGTTCCCGATCGACGTCGTCGACGTGTTCGTGCGCTCGGAGCTGGCCGGCCAGGTGGCCGACCAGGCGGTGGCGGCCGGGGCGAAGGCGGTCTGGTTCCAGCTGGGCGTGGTCGACGAGGCCGCGTACGGGCGGGTCCGGGCCGCGGGGGTCTCGATGGTGATGGACAGGTGCCCGGCCATCGAGATCCCGCGGCTCGGTTAGCCCCTGGGCGTCAGCCGTCCAGCTGGGCGATGGTCGCGATGGACGGGCGGCGGCTCGACCGCAGGGTGGCGGCGACCGACTCGGCGTCACGCAGGACGCGGACGGCGTTGTGCCAGGTGAGCTTGGCCAGGTCGGCCTCCGACCAGTGGCGGCCGAGGAGTTCGGCGACCAGGTTGGGGTAGCCGGCCACCGAGTCGAGGCCGTCGGGCAGGAAGGCGGTGCCGTCGAAGTCGCCGCCGATGCCGATGTGGTCGATGCCGGCCACCTCGCGCATGTGGTCCAGGTGGTCGGCGACGGTGGCCGGGGTGGCGATCGGGCGCGGGTTGGCGGCCTCGAAGGCGCGCTGGCGCTCCATGGCCGGCGGGGTGGTGTCCAGCGGGTGGAAGCCGTGGGCGCGCATGTTCTCGTCGGCGGCCAGGGTCCACTCGATGGCGGCGGGCAGGATGAACTTCGGGACGAAGGTCGCCATCGCCACCCCGCCGTTGGCGGGCAGCTGGGCGAGCACGTCGTCCGGGATGTTGCGCGGGTGGTCGCAGACCGTGCGGGACGAGGAGTGCGAGAAGACCACCGGCGCCTCGGTGACCCGCAGGGCGTCCCGCATGGTGTCGGCGGAGACGTGCGAGAGGTCGACCAGCATGCCGAGCCGGTTCATCTCCCGGACGACCTCCTCGCCGAAGCGGGTCAGCCCGCCGGCCACCGGCTTGTCGGTCGCGGAGTCGGCCCACGGCACGTTGTCGTTGTGGGTGAGCGTCAGGTACCGCACCCCGAGCTCGTACAGGGCGCGCAGGGTGGCCAGCGAGCAGTCGATGGAGTGGCCGCCCTCGGCGCCCATCAGCGAGGCGATCCGGCCCTCGGCGCGGGCGGCCTCCATGTCCGCGGCGGTGCGGGCGAGCCGCAGCCGGTCGGGGTAGCGCTCGACCAGGGCGTGGACGAAGTCGACCTGCTCCAGGGTGGCGCTGACCGCGTGGTCGCCGGCCAGCGAGGCGGGCACGTAGACGGACCAGAACTGCGCGCCGACCCCGCCCTCCGCGAGGCGGGCGAGGTCGGTGTGCAGGCGGTCGCTCTGGTCGGCGGCGAGGTCGAGCGCGCCGAGGTCGTACCCGACCTGCTCCCGCATCGCCCAGGGGAGGTCGTTGTGGCCGTCCACCACGGGGGCGGTGCGGAGCAGGGCCCGGGCGGCGGCCAGCGGGGTGGGGGAGTCCGTCTGAGAAGTCATACGGCCTGTTCTACCCCACCCCACCTGCGGTCTTACTTGCCGAAGCCGAAGGAGGTGGAACCGGCCACCTTGGCCCGGAGCTTCTTGCCCTTCTCGGTGGCCTGGTTGTTCAGCTCGGCCTGGAAGTCGGTCATCTTCTCGGCGAGTTCGGTGTCGAAGGCGGCGAGCATCCGGACCGCGAGCAGGCCCGCGTTGCGCGCGCCGGCCACCGAGACGGTCGCGACCGGCACGCCGGCCGGCATCTGGACGATCGACAGCAGGCTGTCCATGCCGTCCAGGTAGCGCAGCGGCACCGGCACGCCGATGACCGGCAGCGGGGTGACGGAGGCCAGCATGCCGGGCAGGTGGGCCGCGCCGCCGGCGCCGGCGATGATCGCCTTCAGGCCGCGCCGGTGGGCGTTCTCGCCGTACGCGACCATCTCGCGGGGCATCCGGTGGGCGGAGACGACGTCCACCTCGTAGGGGATCTCGAACTCGTCCAGGGCCTGAGCGGCGGCCTCCATGACCGGCCAGTCGGAGTCGGAGCCCATCACGATGCCAACGACAGGGGTCATTCGGTGATCGTTCCTCGCAGGTAGGCGGCCGCATGGCGGGCGCGCTCGCGGACGTCGTCGAGGTCGTCCCCGAAGACGTTGACGTGGCCGACCTTGCGGCCGGGCTTCACGTCCTTCCCGTACATGTGGATCCGCAGCCCGGGGTCGCGGGCCATGCAGTGCAGGAAGGCGTGGTACATGTCCGGGTAGTCGCCGCCGAGGACGTTGACCATGACGGTCCACTTGGCGCGGGGCCGGGGGTCGCCGAGCGGGAGGTCGAGGACGGCCCGCAGGTGGTTCTCGAACTGCGAGGTGACCGCGCCGTCCTGGGTCCAGTGCCCGGAGTTGTGCGGGCGCATGGCCAGCTCGTTGACCAGGATGCGGCCGTCCCGGGTCTGGAACAGCTCGACGGCGAGGTGGCCGACGATGCCGAGGTCGCCGGCGATCCGCAGGGCGAGCTGCTGGGCCTCGTCGGAGAGGGCGGGGTCGAGGTCCGGCGCGGGGGCGGTGACCTCGGCGCAGACGCCGTTCTCCTGGACGCTCTCGACGACCGGGTAGGCGACGGCCTGGCCGCTGGGCGAGCGGACCACGTTGGCGGCCAGCTCGCGGACGAAGTCGACCTTCTCCTCGGCCAGCACCGGGACGCCGGCCAGGAACGGGGCCTGCGCCTCCTCCTCGGTGTCCACCACCCAGACGCCCTTGCCGTCGTAGCCGCCGCGGACGGTCTTCAGCACGACCGGGTAGCCGGTGCCCTCGTCGGCGAAGGCGGTGACGTCGGCCGGGTCGACGACGATCCGGTGCCGGGGGCAGGGCACGCCGATCGAGTCGAGCTTGGCCCGCATCACGCCCTTGTCCTGAGCGTTGACCAGCGCGTCCGGGCCGGGGCGGACGGCGATGCCGTCGGCCTCCAGGGCCCGCAGGTGCTCGGTGGGGACGTGCTCGTGGTCGAAGGTGACGACGTCGCAGTCGGCCGCGAAGCGGCGCAGGGTGTCGAGGTCTCGGTAGTCACCGAGGACGACCTCGGAGATCACCTGTGCGGCGGAGTCCTGCGGCGTGTCGGCGAGGAGCTTGAACCTGACCCCGAGCGGGATACCCGCCTGGTGTGCCATGCGGGCCAGCTGCCCGCCACCGATCATGCCCACCACTGGAAAATTCACATTGCCCGGGGAAGTCACCCGGCCAGGATATCCGGGCCGGTGGGGGGTGGTGGAGCCGCGGGCGGGCCGTGAGTAGTGGACGCGCGTAGATGTCAACCCCCGCCTCCGAGGGCTGAGCCGTTCGATGGAAGCGGGTAGCCTGGACGGCTAGGTCCTCGTCCACGCAGTCGGATCATGTGCGTGCACGCAGGACACAAGGGTGGCCGTGTCCCAGGTCGGCCGCCCTTTCGTCCGCAGGCACATGGAGGCAGTCCGGTATGGCGACGACCGCAGCTTCGAAACCCCCGCTCATGCAGAAGATGCGTGGGCTCACGGGCGAAGTCGTGAAGTTCGGCATCGTCGGCCTGAGCGGCGTGGTGATCAACTTCGCCGTGTTCTGGGTCTGCATCAACGGCCTGGGCCTGGCCTCACTGCGGTCCAACATCGCGGCCACCGTGATCGCGATCGCCACCAACTACCTCGGCTACCGCTACTGGCTGTACCGGGACCGGGACGCCGCCTCGCGCAAGCGGGAGATCACGCTGTTCCTGGTGTACAGCGGCATCGGCATGCTGATCGAGACCGGCGTGCTCGGCTTCACGGTGTACGTGCTGCACCTGGACTCGCACTACGAGCAGCTCGGCGCCAAGGTGATCGGCCTCGGCGTGGCCACCGTGTTCCGCTTCTTCTCGTACCGCACCTGGGTGTTCAAGGCGGAGCCCGAGCCCGCGCAGGCCGTCGACGCCGCCAGCGGCCAGGAGCTGGCCGCCCAGGCCGAGCTGATGCTGGCCGCCGAGCAGATCCGCTACGCCCCGGCCGAGTAGCCCACGCCACCCGGACGGCCGCCCACGACGGCCCGAACGGCTTGAAGGCCCTCAGTCCTCGTGGCTGCGGCCGAGGAAGAGCGCGAACACCGCCGGCTTCAGCGAGAGGAGCTCCAGTCGGCCGCCGTCCGCCTCCGCGAGGTCGCGGGCGACGGCAAGGCCGATGCCGGTGGAGTTGCGGCCGCTGACCGCGCGCTCGAACACCCGGTTGCCGAGGTCGGCCGGCACCCCGGCGCCCTGGTCCTGCACCTCGACCACCACCGAGGTGCCGGAGGGCCGGACCCGCAGGGTGATCGTCCCGGCGCCGTGCATCAGCGAGTTCTCGATCAGGGTGGCCAGCACCTGGGCGACCGTCCCCGGGGTGCCGACCGCGGTGACCCCGTGCAGGCCCTCCAGGGAGAGCACCCGGCCCTGCTCGCGCAGCGTCGGGCCCCACTCCTCCACCTGCTGCTTGATCACCTCGTCCAGGTCGAAGGCGACCGCGGTGGGGCTGCGCGGGTCGCGCTGGGTGGTGAGCAGCCGCTGGACCACGTCGGTGAGCCGCTCGACCTGCTGGAGGGCGATGGCCGCCTCCTCCTTGACGGTCTCCGGCTCCTCGGCGAGGGCGATGATCTCCTCCAGCCGCATGGAGAGCGCGGTGAGCGGGGTGCGCAGCTGGTGCGAGGCGTCGGCGGCGAGCCGGCGCTCGGCGGTGAGCATCCGGGCGATCCGCTCGGCGCTGACGTCCAGCACCTCGGCGACCCGGTCGAGTTCGGGCACGCCGTAGCGGCGGTCGCGCGGGCGCGGGTCACCGGAGCCGAGCCGTTCGGCGGTCTCGGCGAGGTCGGTGAGCGGCCTGGCGAGCCGCTTGGCCTGCCAGACGGCGAGCGCCACGGCGGCCTGGACGGCCAGCAGGGCGACCACGCCGAGCAGCAGCAGGTTGTTGGCGATCTCGTGGTCGACGTCCTCGCGGGACTGTTCGACGGTGACGATCTCGCCGCTGGTGCCGTGCTCGGCGGCCTTCAGCAGGTGGTTCCCGGCCGGGCGGTCGCCGGCCGAGACCACCGGCTGGCCGGGGATCTGCACCTCGACGTAGCTGCCCTCGGTGACCTGGCTCTCGAAGACGCGCCCCTCCTTGACCGACTCGCCCGCGGCGAGCCGGCTCTCCACCAGGGCGAGCACCCGGACGGCGGCCGCGTCCACCCGGTCCTGGGCCGAGTTGACGATGGTGCGCTTCTCGACCAGGGCGAGCGGCACGCAGAACACCACGACCACCACCAGGACGACGACCAGCAGCGAGTTGATCATCCGGCGTTTCACGCTGCTGCTCCCCGAGGTGTTCCGCTTCATCGGCCGTCGCCCGGCCACGATCTCCGTGCGGGGCTAATTCTTCTCGAACCGGAACCCCACACCGCGCACGGTGGCGATGTAGCGCGGGTTCGCCGCGTCGTCACCGAGCTTCTTGCGGAGCCAGGAGATGTGCATGTCCAGGGTCTTGGTCGAGGTCCACCAGGTGGTGTCCCAGACCTGCCGCATGATCTCCTCGCGGGTGACCACCCGGCCGGCGTCGCGCACCAGGACGCGCAGCAGCTCGAACTCCTTGGCGGAGAGGGTCAGCTCCTCCTCGCCGAGCCAGGCGCGGTGGGACTCGATGTCGATCTTCACCCCGTGCGCACCGGTGGTGAGCTGGTCGACGTTGCCGCGCCGGAGCAGGGCCCGGACGCGGGCGAGCAGTTCGGCCAGGCGGAAGGGCTTGGTGACGTAGTCGTCGGCACCGGCGTCCAGGCCGACCACGGTGTCCACCTCGTCGGCGCGGGCGGTGAGCACGAGCACGGGACAGCTCTTGCCGTCGGCGCGCAGGCGTCGGCAGACCTCAAGGCCGTCCATCTCGGGCAGGCCGAGGTCCAGGACGACGAGGTCGACCTCCTCGGTGAGGCCGGCGGCCAGGGCGGTCGGACCGTCCTCGCGGACGAGCACCTCATAGCCCTCGCGTCGCAGGGCCCTGGCGAGCGGTTCGGAGATCGCCGGATCGTCCTCGGCGAGCAGCACACAGGTCATGTGGTGATGGTAGTCCGCCGGGGTATGACCGTACGCCCTGTGAGGTAGTTCACAGAGCGTGATCGTTATACAAGGGCCATTCGGGGGTCAACCCAGCGTTGCCGACCGGGCGTTCGGCGAAGAATCTCCTTTTGGATCTTGAAACCGAAGGAAGACCGGCCCGCATACCATGGATCAATCGGGCAGATCTGTCGCAAGCTTTGCCATTCCCATACCTAATTCGCGACTTTTGTCATCTGATAACGCCAAATATCGCCACGTAGAGTGGTTCAAGTCCAACGTCCGCCGCCACCCCCCTAGGCGGACGCTGTCAGGCAAGGAACCACTACTCATGGCGTCTACGACCCTGGACTCCGGCGTCACGTCGGCCACTCCCAGCGGCAAGACCTTCCTCGGGCACCCCCGCGGCCTCGCCACTCTCTTCATGAGCGAGATGTGGGAGCGCTTCAGCTACTACGGCATGCGCGCCCTGCTGGTGCTCTACATGACCGCCTCCATCGCGGACGGCGGCCTCGGCATGAAGGCGGCCGTCGCCGCCGCCGTGTACAGCGTCTACACGGCCATGGTCTACCTGCTGGCCCTCCCGGGCGGCTGGATCGCGGACCGCTTCCTCGGCGCACGCAAGACCGTCGCGGTCGGCGGCACGATCATCATGATCGGCCACTTCCTGCTGGCCGTCCCGTTCAGCGCGGCGTTCTTCGTCGGCCTCGCGTTCATCGCGATCGGCTCGGGCCTGCTCAAGGCCAACATCTCCACGATGGTCGGCCACCTGTACGACGGCCCGAACGACCCGCGCCGTGACGGTGGCTTCACCGTCTTCTACATGGGCATCAACCTCGGTGCCTTCGCGGCCCCGCTGGTCATCGGCACCGTCGGCCAGAACGTCAGCTGGCACCTGGGCTTCGCCCTGGCCGGTGTCGGCATGGCCCTCGGCCTGGGCCAGTTCCTGCTGGGCACCCGCCACCTGAGCCCGAAGAGCAACGTCGTCACCTCGCCGATCAGCGCGGACGAGAAGCGGAAGATCTTCACCAAGGCCGGCATCTGGCTGGCCGTCGCGGCGGTCTTCTACGCGGTCGTCGCCGCCACCGGCCACTTCACCATCAACTGGGCGATCTGGCCGCTGTCCATCGCGGGCCTGGCGATCCCGGTCGTCGTCTTCGCCAAGGTGAAGCGCGACAAGGACCTCGACGCCACCGAGCAGTCCAAGATGAGCGGCTACATCTGGTTCTTCGTCGCCGCCGCCGTGTTCTGGATGATCTACGACCAGTCCGGCTCGACGCTGAACATCTTCGCCGACGAGCACACCGCGTCCACGCTGTTCGGGTTCAACTTCCCGTCCAGCTGGTTCCAGTCGCTCAACCCGCTCTACATCATGGCGCTGGCCCCGGTCTTCGCCTGGATCTGGGTCGCCCTGGCCCGCCGGTCGAAGAACCCCAGCACGACCATGAAGTTCGCCTTCGGTCTGCTGATGATCGGCGCCTCCTTCATCGTCATGATGCTGGCGATGGCCTCCGCCTCCGGCGACACCAAGGTCACCCCGCTGTGGCTGGCCATGGTCTACCTGGTCCAGACCGTCGGTGAGCTCACCCTCTCCCCGGTCGGCCTGTCCGTCACCACCAAGCTGGCGCCCACCAAGTACGCCAGCCAGATGATGGGCGTCTGGTTCCTCGCGGTCACCGCGGGCGACTGCGTCGCCGCCATCTTCCAGCTGGTGCTGGGCGACAAGGTGGTCGGCAGCACGACGTACTTCGCGGTCCAGGGCGTCCTGGCGATCATCGCCGGCATCGCGCTGGCGATGTACCGCAAGAAGGTCGTCAAGCTCATGGGCGACGTGCACTGACGTCCGCCCGGTGAAGCTCCGGGGCCGCCGTGGATTCCTGAGATCCACGGCGGCCCCGGTCGTTTTCTGCTTACGGTTCCCGGCATGACGACCGACTCGCTGCCCCGACAGTTGGCCCGCACCCGGCGGTTCACCCTGGGCGTCCCCGTCCAGCCGGAGCCCTCCGCCGACGGCGCCACCGTGCTCTTCCTGCGCGGCCGCACCGGCACCGACCCGCTCACCTGCCTCTGGGCGCTGGACACCGACAGCGGCACGGAGCGGCTGATCGCCGACCCGGCCGCGCTGGGCGCCGCCACCGGGATCGCCTCGTACAGCACCGACGCCGACGGCCGGTACACGGTCTTCGCCCTGGACGGCGCGCTGTGGCTGGCCGACACCACCGAGGGTGCGGTGCGGGCGGTCGCCTCCGCTGAGGAGCCGGAGGACCCCCGCCTCGACCCGACCGGCCGCCGGATCGCCTACGTCAGCGGCGGCGCCCTGCGAGTGGTCGACGCCGACGGCGCGAACGACCGGGCGCTCGCCGAGCCCGAGGCCGAGGACGTCACGTACGGCCTCGCCGAGTACGTCGCCGTCGGGGAGATGTACCGCGACCGCGGCCACTGGTGGTCCCCCGACGGCCGCGCCCTGCTCGTCGCCCGGGTCGACGAACGCGCGGTCACCCGCTGGTTCCTGACCGACCCCACCGACCCGCAGCAGCCGCCGCGCGCCATCCGCTACCCGCTGGCCGGCACCGCCAACGCCGAGGTCTCGCTCTGGCTGCTCGGCCTCGACGGCAGCCGCACCGAGGTGCACTGGGACCGCGCCGCCTTCGAGTACCTCACCGCCGCCGGCTGGGACGAGCACGGCCCGTACGCCGCCGTGCAGAGCCGCGACCAGCGCACCGTCCGCACCCTGGCCGTCGAGCCGGACGGTGCCACCCGGGTGCTCGCCGAGCGCGACGACCCGCACTGGGTCGAGCTGCTCCCCGGACTGCCGGTCCGCACCGAGGGCGGCGCGCTGGTCGACACCGCCGACGACGGCGACACCCGGCACCTGACCCTCGACGGCAAGCCGGTCACCCCGGCCGGGCTGCAGCTGCGGGCCGTCGTCGGGACGGAGGGCGAGGAGGTGTTGTTCACCGCCTCGGAGGAGCCCACCGAGACCCACCTGTGGTCGTACGAACCGGATGTCGGCGTACGGAAGTTGAGCAACGGCCCGGGCCTGCACGACGGAGTGCGGCGCGGCGGCACGCTGGTGCTCACCAGCCGGGCCGCAGGCCACCTCACGACCGTTCTGCGGGACGGTGCTCCGGCTCACCCGCTCACCTCGTACGCCGAACCGCCCGTCGTCGACGCCCGGCCCGAGCCGCTCCGCCTCGGCCCGCGCGAACTGCGCGCCCACCTCTTCCTGCCCACCGGCCACCGGCCCGGCGACGGCCCGCTGCCCGTGCTGGTCGACCCGTACGCGGGGCCGGCGATGCAGAAGGTCACCGTCGGCGGGCCCTGGCACGAGCAGGTCTCCCAGTGGTTCGCCGACCAGGGCTTCGCGGTGCTGGTGGTGGACGGCCGTGGCACCCCGGGACGCGGGCCGCGCTGGGACAAGGCGGTGTGGGGTGACAAGGCAGGGCCCGCGCTGGAGGACCAGATCGAGGGCCTGCACGAGACCGCCCGGCTGCGGCCGGGGCTGCTCGACCTCGACCGGGTCGCCATTCGGGGCTGGTCGTACGGCGGCTTCCTCGCCGCGCTGGCGGTACTGCGGCGCCCGGACGTCTTCCACGCCGCCTCGGCCGGGGCCGCGCCCACCGACCACCGGCTGTACGACACCCACTGGCAGGAACGCTTCCTCGGGCACCCCGGTGAGCACCCCGAGCACTACGACTCCTGCGACCTGATCGCCGACGCCCCGAAGCTGAGCCGCCCGCTACTGCTGATCCAGGGCCTCGCGGACGACAACGTCTTCCCCGTCCACGCCCTGCGGCTCTCCAGCGCCCTGCTCGCCGCCGGCCGCCCGCACGAGGTGCTGCCACTGCGCGGCGCCGGGCACCGACCGGCTGACGAGGCGACGGTGGAGAACCTGCTGTGGCACGAACTTGGCTTCCTGCGGCGATCGTTGGGCGTGGAGTGATCAGCGCCCGCGCCACCGAACGCCTCAGCGTGGTCACCGCCCATCCGGCTGGCGCGTAGAAAGCACCTGAACGCGCAGGAAGTCGGCCCGGCCGACTTCCTGCGCCAGGGAGCGGAACCGATCTGCCTGTTGACGGGACCGCCGTATGCGCGATGGCGAGGTTCGTCCTTTGGAGCGGCTCCAACCCCACCGAGCATCGTTACCGTTGTCCCATGACGGATCTGCGCCGGGTTCCGGTGGACGAGGTGCTGGGACGTGTCGAGACAGCCTTGGGGACGAGGCTCGACAGGAAGACACGTACGCGCATCCGGAGGACCCCCGCCTTGAGGCCGCCAGCGCTTTCGCGGCGCAGATCGTGAAGGAGCTTCAGGCCAACTGATGCGGGAGCTGCCGACACGACCGGAGCATCTCGGTGTCGACCTCGTACGCCAGACCACCGAGCAACTCGCTCAGGTGCTCAGCATCGTCGGCGCCCACCGCTTCTCCCTGCGGTTTGAGACGGTCTCAGCGAATGGGCGCCGCGTCGTCGACCACGCCTTACGCGTTCGGGTCCCAGGCGAAGAGCCGCTCGAAGATGACCCGGTCGCCGTCGATCTTCACCGAGTCCAGCGGGGTGCGTCCGTAGAACCACAGGACCAGCTCACCGGCCGTGCCCCGGACGGAGGCGTCGGCCGGGGCCTGGGCCTCGCCCTCGCCGGCAGCCGGGAGGCGGACGGCGCGGGCGCCGTCCGCCTCGACCGTGAAGCGCCAGGAGCGGCCCTCGGTGGCGTGGTAGTCGACGACGGCCGGCTCGTGCGGCCAGGCGCCCGACCACGCGCAGCAGGTGAACAGGAAGTCCTCGACGCCGTCCAGCGCCACCTCCGCCGGCAGCGGCTGCGCGGCGCCCACGGTGAGCTGGGCGTCATAGGTGTGCATCGCGATCTCCTGAAGCTGGTGCCGGGCGACGGCACCGCTGGTCCGCGGCGACTGCGAGGCGCCCCACCACGTCCAGCACTCGGCGTCCGGGCCGACCTCCCGCAGGGTGTCCAGCAGCTCCTGCGTCGACGCGGCCAGCCAGGCCACCAACGCCTCGCGCTCCCGGGGCGCCTGCGCCTCGGCGCGCGCCGCCACGGCCTCGGCCGGCGGGGCGTCGGCCGGACCGGCCTCGACGACGGCGGCCCAGAACGGGCGGCCCGAGCCCACGTGCCGCGCCAGGTCGAACAGCGTCCACTCGGGACAGGTCGGCACCTGCACGTCCAGGCTGGGCGCGGCGGCGATCGCGGCCCGGAAGGCCGTCGCCCGCTCGTCGATCAGTCGCAGCAGGTCAGGGAGTTCAAGATTCTTCTGCACTACGGCTGTCTATCACCGCACTCCGGCGGCCGAAAGCGAATTTCCCGGCCGCCGCCTGCCGACGACGCCGTCCGAACCATCCGCCCGAACCGCCGCCGACACCGAACCTCCTTCGAAACCACGGGAGTTCCCCACCCGACTTCACTCCAAGGTGGGGTTTGGCTCAACACCCCACCGCCCGGGCGCCGAGAAGCCAACGGTATGTCAGTCTCGACAACCGCGCCAAGTACTTGCCGGAACAGCTGGAGGTACGGCTCCATGCTCACGCCCTCCGCGCAGGATGCTCCCCCTACGAGGTGATCGAGCAGGCGCTCGAATCGTACTTGGGTGGATCACGCACGGGTTCCACCTGATCTTCGACGCCGGGCCGTTTCGTTGCGGTGAAGTCCCCGAAGCGGCGCTGGCGATGTCTCGTGAGACAGCGAAACGGTGGAGAACAGCTCCACCGCCTCCACGTCGGGAAGCGCGGAGGCCAGCCCCAGGGGCCCGCCTCCCTGTGCTCATCGCCGTCGCTCACGGGAATGAGAAGCGACCAGCCGGGGCTTGTCCCGCTGCACTCGGCACACCTTCCCCGCAGCGGGAGACGCGGCCCGGTCGCCCCGTCGGGTGTATCGGCGGCCGGGCCGGTCTGGGGTCAGGGCAGGACTTTGCCGGGGTCGTCCAGCCAGACGGACTGTGCGCCGTCCGGGGCGATGGTCACGCCGAACCGGCGAAGGTCCGGCTTGCCCTCCTCCAGCCACCACAGGCGGGCTCTGGCGACCTCGTCCCACAGCCGGCGAGCCCCAGACTGGTGAACGGCGTCCTCGGCGTCCCACCCGGCATAGCGGACAGACGCCCAGGAGCCAGCGCCGTCCGAGAGCTGCATGCGGAAGGTGGCGCTGGGGTCGGCCTCGTCCCAGACGTGTTCGTAACGGACGCCCGGCACCCGCAGGCCGATGGCGAAGGCCGCGTTCACGTCCTCCAGCGCCAACTCCGGGTCCATCGCTGACGGGCCCCGGTCGTCCGGCACGCCAGCCGGTTCGCTCACGACGTGCGGGCGCTGTGCCCGCATCCACATGAACGAGACGTCGCCGACGAAACGGCCGTGCGAGGGCTTGCCCTGCTCGCCCACCGCCAACCGCAGCAGTCCGGCGTTGGCGTATGGGGTGCCCCAGGGAGTGACGATGACACCGCCGAGACGGGCCTGCTCGATCCACGCGAATGGCACCCGCCGCACGGCTGCCGTCGAGTGGATGCGGTCGTAAGGACCACCAGCCGGGTACCCCAAGAGGCCGTCCCCGACGACCCGGCTGGGCTTCAACCCGATCTCTGCCAGACGCTCCCCGGCAGCGGCAGCCACCGCCGCGTCGACCTCGATCGTCGTCACGGCCCCGTCCCCAAGTCGGTTGCACAGCAGGGCGCTTGTCCAGCCGGTCCCGGTGCCGATGTCGAGCACCGTGTTTCCGTCTGCCACGTCCAAGTGGCAGAGCATGGACGCGACCAGGGACGGCATGGACGCCGACGACGTGGCGATGCCGGGCCCGTCCTCCTCGCCGTCATCGACCTGCGTGACGACCACGCCATCAGCGTTCACCAGCGACCACCACTCGTTCGGGTCGTCGACCTTGGTGATCCGCCGGTAGCCGGTCGGAGCATCCTCATCCGGGACCCACACGGTGTCCGGAATGAAGGCAGAGCGCGGGGCGCACTCGAACGCGCCCCGCCACTCCTCGCCCAGCGCGCCGGCCTCGGTGAGGTCGGCGAGCAACTGTGCGTACTGGTCCATCAGTTCGGGCTCACTTCTTCTTCGGCGGGTTGGTGACGGGCTTGGTCCACTGGCCGTCCTTCTCCTGCGGGGACTGCTTCTTGTCCCCGGATTCGCCGCCTTTGCCGTCTCCGTGCTTGCCCACGTCGGGCCTCCTCTCGGTTGGTGGTGCCGATCAGTTGGTGCGCGAGGGAACAGGTCCGCAGGATCGGCTTCTTCGCCAAGGCCGTCCTGGACCGCCTGGCAGCTGCCATGGACGTCGCTCGTCACTCGGCGTCGCCCGGATTCAGGCAGTCCTCCGACTCTGCGTGCCGGCGGCGGAGCACTCGCACATCCGTCAGCCTGGAGTGGTCCACGCCCGCCGGGTCCTTGTACGCCTCCCGCTCCATGGCGTCGAACCACAGGCAGGACGGGCACTTGTCGGCGTCCACGGTGGACTTGGCGGGCTCGCGCAGAGCGATCTCCCGCAGCGACACCGGGGATCCGTCGTCGTGGTCGCCCGTGAAGTCGCCGCCCGTCCCGGCCTTACGCGTGTTGGTGCTGACCGCCATGCCGGCCACTCCCTCGGAGTCGCTGGAATCGATGGCAACACCCTAGGAAGGAAGGCCAGTTGGGATCCATGCGATTCTATGGGATTGCACGACGTCACCCGATCGCATCAATGGCAGCCGTGATCAACGCACGAGCCTTCGAGCCGTAAACCGCCATGTCCGCCAGCACGGCGAACGTGTCGGCGTACATGGCCACTTCGCTGGGCTGTGTCAGGGTGAGGTGCCCAGAGATCAGCTCCACATTCACCTGGGCCGTGTCGAAGATCCAGAACCCTTCCACAGGCATCCTCGGCCGGTGGAGCCGCGTAGGGACGATCCCAACGCTGACATTCGGCAGAGCGCTCACCGTGATCAGCCGCTCAAGCTGCTCGACCTGGGTATCGGCGCCACCAAGCCCGTTGCGAAGGACGGACTCCTCAAGCAGGAACGCGAAGCGCCGTTGCCCCTCGCGGAGCACGCGTTGCCGCTCCATCCGAACGGCCACCGCATCGGCCACGTCATCGACCGGAACCCGCCTCAGTTGGACGGCGCGCAACACGTCCTCGGTGTAGCCGTGCGTCTGGAGGAGTCCGGGCACGAGCCACGACGAGTAGGCCCGGAACCAGTGCGTTCGCTCAAACAGAGGTAGAACGGCCTCCTGCGCCCTTCGCAGCCCCGCGCGCTCCATGCGACGCCATTCCACCCACATGCCTTCCACGGCCCGCAGAGAGGCCACCAGATCGGCCGCCTGGTCTTCCCTGCCGCACGCACGGCACCACGCGCGCAGGTCCTCAGCGGACGGCGACGTCCTGGCGGTGGAGATCCGAGACACCTTGGACGGATGCCAACCGCACAGCTCTGCAAGCTGCTTGCCGTCCAACCCGGCGTCCTTGCACATCTCCCGAAGGCGATCTGCAAGGACTCTTCGGGCAGCTTGGACGTGAGACGATCCCGAAACGGACATGACGGGTCAGGCCAGCTTGAATTCCTCGTGCGGAGTTGCCCGCTCCCACACAGCCTCAAAGGCAGAGCTGACCAGATCCACGACGGCCCGATCCGTCCGCCACTCCCTGTCCACGACCTCCCCTACCCCGGAGAAGTACGTGAACAGCACGGCCGACCCGTCGAACATCCACAGATCCGTTCCCGGCAGCGCAATGTCGGCAGCCTTCCGCCGGGGCAACCAGCGGACTAGCTCACCCGCCACGACGTTGGCGAACGTGAGGTCGTGCTCATACCGGATGTAGTCCGTCACCGGCTCCGAGACGATCCGAGCCCGCCGCATGACCACGCCGCGCCCGGTTGTCTCGGCCACCAGATCAGCCCAGGAGCCCCACCAGTCGGGGAGTTTGGCCGGATCGTTGTCGTACCGATGGCCAGCTCGCCAGCGAGCGAACTCCGGATCCTCCGGCGTGTAGCTGTCGCGCATCTCCAGATGCACGGCGGAGAGCTGGGCCCCAGCCAAGCCCTCACGTACGGGGTACTTCACCGGTTCCGTCCTCCAGTCGTGGAATGAACTGCCGCATCACGGCCGGGAGTCGGACGATCGTCTCGTGATCCGGGGAGGTTTCCCCCGGAACGTGGACACCCTGGACACTTGGATCGTGATGATCCGGAGAACAGGAGTTCCCGTTGGGGACGTACAAGTACTCGGCT
>NZ_JBHVVI010000157.1:0-17789 GCF_042883685.1 Kitasatospora sp. NPDC058190 | reverse complement strand
GGACCTCGACTGACCGCCCCGGGCGGGGGTGGTTACCGCCCCCCGGGCCCGCCCGACCACGGGTGCCGCCGGTGCCCGACAGGGGGGGCACCGGTCCGTCGTTCCGGGCCCCGGCCCACCCGGCCCACCGGCTTATCCGGCCCGCGCTGCCATCGGGCCGAGGGGTCCCCCGATCGGCCACGGCCAGGATCTCCCGATCGGGAGATGTGCCCGGCCGGGTCCCGACGGCAGGCTAGAACCACACCGACCAGACCGCCCCCGGGCGGTGGGAGAAGAGGATGTCCGTCATGGCCGAAACAACCGCCGAAGCGCGCCGGGAGGAAGCCCCGGCCGTCACCGTGAAGGCCACCGGCCGTCGCTGGTGGAGCAAGTGGCCCGTGTGGTCCTCGTACCTCACGGTGGCCTGGTCGGCGCTCTACGGGCTGGCGAACCTCTACTGGGCCCTGGGCGGCGCCGGCTTCCCCTTCGAGAAGACCGACAACGACCACGCCTCGGCGTCCGTTCTGGAACCCAGCAGCGCCTCCGTGGTGGCGCCGGTCCTGGCGGCGTTCTGCGCGGTCGGTGTGGTGGTCGGGGTGCTGATGATCCGGGACCGGGGGACCGGCCGGGAGCGCAAGGCCCTGCTGGCCTACGGCTGGCTGGCCGCCTGCCTGCTGACCTTCGTGATCCCCGACTACTCGCTGCTCGGCCTGCTGGTGTTCGCGCCGCTGTTCCTGGTGTTCGCCTTCACCGGAGTGCCGGGCGGCAAGGAGATCGGCGACATCCTCTACTGGCACCGCGACAACATGGTCATCGTCTTCGTCGGCGGCCTGCTCTGGGGCGCGATGACCCTGGCCTACCAGCGCCGCACCGCCGGCCAGTGCGTGCGGTGCGGACGCGGTGACCGCGCCGCGGCGGCCTGGACCGCGCCGGCCGCGGCGCTGCGCTGGGGCCGCTGGGCGGTGTGGGTGTCGGTGATCTCGACCCTCCCGTACGACATCACCAGGCTCGCCTGGTACTTCGGCTGGCCGCTCGGGATCAGCGACGCCTTCCTGAAGGAGATGCAGGACACCCCGTACATGCTGGGGATCGGCCTGGGCCTCGGGATCGTCTCCACCCTGGGCAGCCTGCTGACCCACGGCCTGACCGCCAAGTGGGGCGAGGTGTGGCCGCGTTGGGTGCCCTTCAAGCGGGGCAAGCGGATCCACCCGGCCACCGCGATCGTCCCGGCCTCGATCGTGGCGATCGTCCTCATCCCCGGCGGGATGATGAACATCCGCCACTACGACGCCGCGATGCCGGGCACCAACGGCCCGGGCATCTTCTGGATCCTCTGGGGCGCGGCCCTGGGCGCGGCCACCTACGCCTACTACCTGCGCCGCCGCGGCGAGTGCAAGTACTGCCACCGGGGCTGAGCCCGGAACACGCGAAGCGGCCCGGAACCGATGGACGGTTCCGGGCCGCTTCGCGTGCGGGGGAGGGGCGTCGGGCCTCACGTCGTCCGGCGGAAGCTGCGGATCGCCAGCGGCGCGGTGAGCGCCGCGATCACCAGGCAGATCGCCAGCGGGGTGAGCACCGTCCCGGCCGAGAAGTGGCCCATGCTGAGGTCCCGGGCCGCCGTGATGGCCCGCGACATCGGGTTGACCTTCGCGAAACCGCTCATCCAGCCCGGCAGGCTGTCGGCGGGCACGAAGGCGTTGGAGGCGAACAGCAGGACCAGGTTGACGATGCCGCCGATCGGCTGCAGCGCCTCCGGGCGGCGCAGCCAGGAGGACATCGCCATGAAGACCCAGCCCAGCGACCAGCTCAGCACCACCGCGATCAGCAGGCAGCCCGCCGCGCCGGCCACCCCGCCCTTGGGGTCGAAGCCGAACACCAGCGCCCCGGCCACCAGCAGGACCACCATGTTGACGCCGCTGAGCACCGAGTCGGCGATGCTGCGGCCGATCAGCACCGAGGAGGGGTGGATGGGCATCGCCCGGAAGCGCGCGATGATCCCGTTGTTCAGCTCGGTGGTGAGCGCCACCCCGGACTTGAGGCCCGCGCTCACCGCGCTGCTGACCACGAAGGCCGGCAGCAGGTAGTCGATGTAGCTGACGCCGGCCGGGAAGGCGGACGTCTGCGAGACGCTCTTGAAGACCTGGCTGAAGACGGTCAGCATCAGTACGGGTTCCAGCACGCCCGGCAGGACGATGGCCGGATCGCGCAGGACGCGCAGTGAACGCCCGGACAGCACGGCGATCTGCCGGGCCGCGCTCGAGCCGCGGTAGCTCGGGGTGCGCGCGGCGGTCCGCTCCGCGGGGACGTCCGGCGCCTTGGTCAGCAAGCTCATGGGGATTCCCTAATCCGTGGGCGACTGGTGGTTCAGGGCCAGGTACACGTCGTCGAGCGTCGGCTCGGCGTAGGCGAGCCCGGTGAGCTCGGCCTGCGCCTCGTCGGCGGCCCGCACGACGGTGGCGATCTCGGTGGAGTCCCGGACCGGGACGGTGAGCGCCGGGCCGTCCTCGTCCTGCGGCACGGGCGCCAGCCCGGCCCGCCGCAGGGCGTCGGCGGTGCGCTGCCGGTCGTCCTCGCTGCGCAGGGTGACGCTGACCGTCCCCGGGCCGGTCCTGGCCTTGAGCTCCTCGGCGGTGCCGGAGGCGATCACCCGGCCCTGCGCGAGCACCGCGATCGAGTCGGCGAGCTGGTCGGCCTCCTCCAGGTACTGGGTCGTCAGCAGGACGGTGGCACCGTCCCGGACCAGTCGCTGGACGATGTCCCACAGGCCGCGCCGGGCCACCGGGTCGAGCCCGGTGGTCGGCTCGTCCAGGAAGATCACCTCCGGCCGGCCGACCAGGCTGGCCGCCAGGTCGAGCCGGCGGCGCATCCCGCCCGAGTAGGTCTTGGCGCGGCGGCGCGCGGCGTCGGTCAGCTGGAACACCTCCAGCAACTCGTCGGCGCGGGCGGCCGCTTCGGTCCGGGACGCGCCGAGCAGCCGGGCGATCAGCACCAGGTTGTCGCGGCCGGAGAGGGTCTCGTCGACGGAGGCGTACTGTCCGGTGAGGCCGATCCGGCGGCGTACGTCCTGCCCCTCCCGGACCACGTCGTAGCCGGCCACCCGCACCTGACCGGCCGACGGCGGCTTCAGGGTGCTCAGGATGCTGACCAGGGTCGTCTTACCGGCCCCGTTGTGGCCGAGGAGCCCGAGTACGGACCCCTTCGGCACGCTGAGATTCACATCGTCGAGGGCGGTCACCGACCCGAAGGTCTTGGTGAGCCCGGCGACTTCGACCATCACTGCATTCACGCAGGGTGTCCTTCGCTCGGCGGTTGCGGATCCAGGGCGAACCGCACCATCGAACAGCAGTGGAAGGCCGGGTAGCGGGCCACTCTCAATTCTTCTATTCGGCCCGTGGAATAAATGTGCGAGCGATCATCGAAATCTTCACTACAGGATTCCGGCCACCCGTCCGCCGGTGCCACGCTGACCGTCGATCGCCGTCCAGTACCGAGAGGGAACGATGACCTCGACCATTCTCGATCACGCCGTATTCGGCGTGTTCTCGACCCACGCCCTGCATTTGGCCGACAAGTACGGTGTCTTCGTCCACCTGGCGGCCGACGGGCCGGCGACCCCGGCCCGCATCGCCGAGGCCCGGGGGATCGACCAGGACACCCTGGAGCGGCTGCTGCTGGTCCTGACGGCGGTGTCGGTCGTCGAACGGGACGCCGACGGCGCCTACCGTCTCGCCTCCGGCACCAAGGACCTGCTCGACCCCGAACATCCCCGCTACATCGGCGACTTCGTGCGCCATCTGGTCGTCAACACGACCGGGCAGCTGGAGCGGCTCGACGCCTACCTCGCGGTCGGCAAGGCCGTCGCGGACCGGGACCGCCCGGCCGTGTTCGACTCGATCTACCGGGACGAGGTCGCCACCGGCGAGTTCCTGGAAGCCATGTGGAACCTCAGCTTCGGGGTGTCCCAGGAGCTGGTCCGTCTCGCCGCCCTCGACGACGCCCGCACCCTGGTGGACGTCGGCGGGGCCAGCGGCGCCTTCGCGGTGGCCGCGCTCTCGCACTACCCGCGGCTGTCCGTGACGGTCTTCGACCTGCCGCAGGTCGGGCCGTTCCTGGACCGTACCCGTCGGGCCGAACAGCTCGAGGACCGGCTGCACTTCGCCCCCGGCGACTTCTTCCGCGACCCGCTGCCCGAGGCCGACTGCCTCTCCTTCGGCTACATCCTCTCCGACTGGGACGACGCGACCTGCGTCGAGCTGCTGCGCAAGGCCCACGCCGCCTGTGCCCCCGGCGGCCGGGTGCTGTTGATGGAGCGTCTGTTCGACGAGGACGGCGGCCCGCTGCCCACGGCCGTGATGAACCTTTCGATGCACGTGGAGACCGAGGGCCGGCACCGCACCGCCGCCGAGTACACCGCGCTGCTGGAGGCCGCCGGCTTCGCCGACTGCACCGTGCACCGCTCCAGCTGGGACAAGCACCTCGTGGTGGGGAGGAAGCCGTGACCGTCGTCAGTACCGACCGCACGCTGCTGACGCACCGGCAGCGGGAGCTGGCGGAGCTCCAGCGCAGACAGGGCCGGGCCGGGCTGAGCCCGGTCGACGCGGCCGAACTGGGAGCCCTGCACGACGCCCTGCCGGAGACCGCCACCGGCACCGACCAGGTCACCCGGCTGCTCACCCGCTCGCTCAGCCTGGACCTGCCGATACCCGAGTACTACCGCTACACCTGCATGCACGCGTACGGCTGGTTCCTGGACCTCTTCCCGGACGATCCGGTCGCGGGCGCGCTGCTCGGCCTGCACACCACGCTGACCGACCTGCTGGAGGTCGAGCGCGAGGCCCGGGACGCGGGGGTGCGGCAGGAGTGCGCCGACGAGCGGATCAAGCGCCTCGACGACCTGTTGCTCACGGTGCGCGGCACCGTGGTCGGCCCGCTGTTCCGGGCCGGGATCGGTGACCTGGTGGACCGGGCGGCGCTCGACCCGGAGCTGGCCCGCCGCACCGGGCTGCTCGCCGAGTCCAGCCGCTTCCCGCGCTCCGGCCGGCCCGAGGAGCACGTCTTCCTCCGCTCGGTGCAGTCCTGCGAGCTGCTGTTCTTCCTGCTGCGCCGGCTCGCGGTCGAAGTGGTCGCCGCCCAGGAGGAGTTCCCCGCCCGGGCCGCGACCAGGCTGGAGCTGGCCGTGACCTGCGCCCGGCTGCTGCGCGGGGTCTTCCACATGCTGCTCACCCTCACCCCGGCCGGGTTCATGACCTTCCGGGAGGCCACCGGGGCGGCCAGCGCGGTGCAGTCGCTGAACTACCACGCGATGGAGATCTCGATCTACGGCTACGACCCGCGCAAGGAGGCGGTCTTCGACTCGATCGGCCACCTCGGCGTGCTCAACAGCCCCGAGATCAGGGACCACCAGCCGCTGTCCGCCGCGCTCGCGGACACCACCGACCCGCGGCTGTCCGCCGACTGGCACGAGCTGGACCGGGTGCTCTCCAAGTGGAGGGGCGCCCACTACCGCTTCGCCCGCACCTACCTGCCCGCCGACAAGCCCGCCTCGGGCGGCACCGACGGCGCCGCGTACGTGAAGCGGTTCATCAAGAAGGACGCCTGCGTGGCGGGGGCCGATCCGTTCAGCGGGCTGCCGCTGCTCTCCGGCTTCCTCTACCACTGACCCGGTTGCGGCCGACCGGGCTACCAGCGCCCCAGCGGGAAGGCGGCCAGCACCTGCCAGCCGTCGGAGCCGTGCCGCCCGGCCCGGAAGGTGCCGCCCAGCGCGGCCACCCGCTCCTCCAGGCCGGCCAGCCCGGTGCCGCCGCCGCGCCGCCCGGCGCCCAGCCCGGCCTCGATGATGGCCGGCGCCCCGTTGACCACCTCGACCACCAGGGAGAGGTCCGCCCCGCCGCCCTCGGTGCGCACCGACACGCGCACCGAGGCGGCGGAGTTGGTGTGCCGGCGCACGTTGGTGAGCGCCTCCGAGACCATCCGGTGGGCGGTCGCGGCGACCTCGCGCGGCACCGCGCCGACCGCCTCCTCGTCGAGGAGGAGCTCGTAGACCACCTCGGAGCGGATGGACACCCGGAAGCGTTCGACCAGGTCGGCGATGTCGGCCAGGCCGTACGGCACGGTGCGCGCCTCCTGGGGGTCGGCGTCCGGCCCGGCGGGGGCGTCGGCGGGGGAGTCCTTGAGCATCAGCACGGTCCGGTCCAGCGAGGCCAGGGCCTGCAGCCCGCCGGCCTCGATCCGCTGGAGCAACGGCAGCAGCTGCTCGTTCGCGCCGCCCACCACCTGGGCGGCCTGGGCCAGCACCACGATCCCGGACACGTCATGAGCCACGAAGTCGTGCAGGTCGGCGGCCAGTTGCAGCCGCTGCGCGGAGCGGGCGTCGCGGACGGCGCTGCGCCGACGCGAGTCCAGCGAGCGCAGGTAGCCGCCCACCACGGCCGCCGCCCCGCAGACCAGGACGAACATCGAGCTCTGCCCCAGGACCTCCAGCACGCTCGGCGGCACACCGAGGCGCAGCGGGACCAGCGCCTCGGCGACGGTCAGCAGCAGGCCGGCCGTGACCGCCTGGCGGACCGGTGCGAAGCGCACCACCAGCACCATCAGGACCAGCAGCACCACCAGGTCGATCAGGGTGGTGATGCCGGTGTAGCCGAGCGACTCGGGCGAGCGCCCGAGGAAGGTCCCGACGGCGGAGACGGCCGCGACCGCCGCGGCGGTGGGCACCAGTCGCGGCCCGGCCGCCGGCCACCAGCCGATCAGGGCCACGGTGGGGACGACCGTCGCCACCATGGGGACGACGACGGTCCAGCCGGCCGCCGGCAGGGCGAGCGCGGCGGCGAGCACCGTCACCACCATGACGGTCACGCAGAAGGTCCTGACGGGGGTGGAGCCGAGGCGCCCCCGGAGGTTGATGGCCATCTCGGCAGTCTAGATACGGAGATGACCAGCATGGAGCGCGGGTCGGAATTGGCGCGGCTGCTGCCCGAGTGGCACTTCCGGGAGGTCCACCGGCTTCCCGTCGGGGCGCCGGCGGAGGCGGTGATGGCCGCCGTGTACCGGACCACCTGGCCCGAGGCGCCGCTCGCCCGGGCGCTGATGGCGATCACCGGGGAGGACGTCTCGCCCGGGCGACGGATCGTCACCGACTCGCTGGCCGCGATGGGGGAGGTGGTCCCGGCGGGGGAGCGGGAGTTCCTCTTCGTCGGGATCCAGGGCCTCGGCGACACCCCCCGGCCCGAGGGCTCGGTCCTCGACCTGGTGACGGGCTGCGCGGAACCCGGCATCCTCAAGGTCGGGATGAACGTGCGCTTCGCCGACGGCGTGCTGAGCACCGAGACCAGGGTGCTGGCCACCGACGAGGCGACCAGGCGGCGGTTCCGGCGCTACTGGCTGGTGATCCGCTTCGGCAGCGGGCTGACCAGGACGTCGATGCTGCGCGCGATCCGCGTCAACGCGCGGCGCGACCAGGCGGGTTCGCCGAGCTGAGGCCCGCGCCGGGCCCGCGTTCTCAGCCCCGTCGGGCCGGGTGCGGCGCGGTCAGGACCTCGGGCAGCCGGGACCAGACCTCCGGCGTGTAGAAGTGCCCGCCGGGCAGCCGGCGGACCTCGAACGGCCCGGTGGTGAGCGGCCGCCAGCGTTCCGCGGCGGCCGCGTCCACGGCGTCCCGCTCGCCGTACAGGACCTGGAGCGGCACCGAGACGGCCGTACCCGGCCGCCACCGGTAGCTGTCGACCACCCGCAGGTCGGCGCGGAACACGTCCGCGGCCATCTGCCGCAGGTAGGGCTCGTCCAGGACCTCGGCCGGCACCTGGCCCACCGCGCGCATCCAGTCGACCAGTTCGGCGTCGGTGTCGCGCGGATCCGGCGTGCCGTCCGGCTCGGCGCCGGCCTCGCTCGGCGCGTCGGCAGCGGAGACCACCAGGGCCTCGGGCGCCGGGCCGGCCCCGCGTTCCAGCCGGTGGGCGAGGTCGAAGGCGACCCACGCGCCCATGCTGTGGCCGAAGAGGGTGAACGGCCGTGGCGCCAGGGCGCGCACCGCCGTCGTCGCCTCCGCGAGGAGGGCGTCCCAGTCGGCGGCGAACGGGGTGGTGAACCGCCCCTCCCGGCCCGGATAGCAGTACAGGACCAGCTCCACCTCGGCGGGCAGCGCCTCGGCCCAGGCCCGGAACACCGAGACGCCGCCCCCGCAGAAGCTGAGGCAGACCAGCGTCCGGTCGGCCCGGGGGCGGGGCAGTGGGGTGAACAGCGGCTGCACGGGCTCTCCCTGACCGGTCGTCGGGCGTACGGAGCTGTGACGGTAGCCCCTGACCGGCCCGGCCGCCCCCGGGCGGCGAGAAATTCTTGATGCCCGGGCCGGCCCGCGGCCCGCGCCGGGTGCCGGTGCGGTGACGCGGGGTGGTGGAAGTGCGGGGGAAGCGCGCCGCGGGCGTACCGGAGGACGCTTTCCGGCCCGGTTTCGGCGGCCTCGGGAGGGCCTGCCCGCGAACGCACAACACGGCATTGAATTCTTTTCATTGCAATCTCTCAAACGCCGTTCCCAAATCCCGGACGGGAAGCCCTTGTTCGGTTGCCGGACGGGTGGTTGAGTTCGAGCAGAATCGGATGACAGCGACAGGGAGTGAAGTCTCGATGGCCAATCCATTCGAGGACGACAATGCCGACTACTACGTGCTGCTGAACGACGAGGGGCAGCATTCCCTGTGGCCGGCCTTCGCCGAGATTCCGGCGGGTTGGACCGCCGCGCACGGTGTCGCGCCCCGGCAGGAGTGCCTGGACTACGTGAACGAGCACTGGACCGACATGCGCCCGCGCAGCCTCGCCGAGGCCATGGCGGCCGACGCCGCCTGACCGGACCGGCACCACGCCCGCAAGAGCAGCAGGACCCGCACGACCCGCAACGCCCGCTCCATCACTTTCCCGCCAAGGAGAACCCATGTCCACCCTGACCGACGACCGCCGCTCCGCCGTCAAGGAGATCGTCTGCGACATCCTCGAGCTCGACGAGGACGAGGTCAGCGACACCAGCCTCTTCATCGAGGACCACGGTGCCGACTCGCTGCGCGCGATCGAGATCCTGGCCTCGCTGGAGAAGGAGTTCGGCATCACCATCGACCAGTCCGAGCTCAGCGAGATGGTCAACCTGGAGCGCGTCTACCAGGTCGTCGCGGAGGCGCCCGCCCGCTGACGGACGCCCCGTCCATCACTGGTTCACAGGCCTGAAGGGGATCAGCATGTCCGCAGTACGCCCCGGCACCGGACCCGGGAGGCGCCGGGTGGTGCTCACCGGCGTCGGAGTCATCTCCAGCATCGGTATCGGCGTCCAGGAGTTCACCGAGAGCCTGCGGGCCGGACGCAGCGGCGTCCGCCCGATCTCGGTCTTCGACGTCGAGGGCTTCGCCCACGTCAACGGGTGTGAGGTCACGGGCTTCGAGCCCGAGCAGTGGATCACCCGCACCCCGGTCCGGGAGCTGGGGCGTGCGAGCCGCTTCGCCGTCGCCGCGGCGAGGATGGCGGTCGCCGACGCCGGCCTCGATCCGGCCGAACTCGCCGACCGGCGGGGGCTGATCTCGATCGGCACCACCGACGGCGAGTCCTACGAGCTGGACAAGCTGGTGGCCGCCGAACTCGCCGACGGCCCCGAGCAGATGGACCAGCAGGTGGTCCGGCGGGTCTCCCCGGCCCGGCTGTCCACCGCCATCGCGCAGGAGCTCGGGCTCACCGACGTCGAGGCGCCCACCATCGCGACCGCCTGCTCCGCGGGCAACTACGCGATCGGCTACGGCTTCGACTCGGTGAGCTCGGGCGAGGTGGAGTTCGCCCTGTGCGGCGGCGCCGACGCGATGTGCCGCAAGACCTTCACCGGTTTCTACCGGCTGGGCACCATCGCCCCCGAGTTCTGCCAGCCCTTCGACATCGACCGCAAGGGCATCCTCACCGGCGAGGGAGCCGGCGTGCTGGTGCTGGAGTCGCTGGACTCCGCGCTGGCCCGCGGCGCCACCATCTACGCCGAGGTGCTCGGCTACGGCCTCAACTGCGACGCGTACCACCAGGTCGCCCCGAACGGGGACAGCGTCGCCCAGGTGATGGCTCTGGCCCTGGAGAACGCCGGGGTCAAGCCGGATGAGGTCGACCTGATCTCCGCCCACGGCACCGGCACCAAGGCCAACGACATCACCGAGGCCGGCGCCATCCGCCAGGTCTTCGGGGACGCCACCCCGCGCACCATCTCGCTCAAGTCGATGCTCGGCCACACCATGGGCGCCGCCAGCGCGCTGGGCGCCATCGCCTGCGGCCTGGCCATCACCCACGGCTTCATCCCGCCGACCATCAACCACCGGCAGACCGACCCGGCCTGCGAGATCGACTGCGTGCCCAACCACGCGGTCGAGGCCGACCTGCGGATCGTGCAGAACAACGGCCTCGCCTTCGGCGGCAACAACGCCATCGTGATCCTCGGCAAGTACGAGGAGGAGGCGCGGTGACGTACCCCGTCCTGGGCATGGGCGCGGTCGCCAGCATCGGCGCCGGCCCGGAGGAGATCTTCGAGAGCATCTGCGCGGGCCGCAGCGGTCTGGCACCGCTGCGCGCCTTCGACCGCTCCCGGTTCAAGGCCCAGCAGCTCTTCGAGGTCGACGACCGCGCGCAGGAGGGCGTCGACGAGCCCGGCCGGGCCACCCGGCTGCTGGTCGAGGCCGTCCGGCAGGCGGCCGAGGACGCCGGCCTGCCGGAGGACCTGGCCGGCATCCCCGTCCTGGTCGGCACCGGGCTGCGCGAGCTGCGCTCGCTCGAACTGTGGTGGCGTGACGCAGTGCCGTTCGACGTCGAGGGACTGGACTTCGACCGGGCCCTGCGGGAACGCTTCGGCGCTCTCGACACCCACACCTTCGCCGGGGCCTGCTCCGCCTCCCTCTACGCGCTCGCGCTCGGCTGGGACCTGCTGGAGCTCGGCGAGGCGGAGACGGTCATCGTGGCCGGCTGCGACGTGGTCACCGAATCCATGTACGGCCAGGCCGACCGGGTGCAGTTCGACCCGCCGCCCGCGGTGCTCCCGTTCGACGCGAGCCGGCAGGGCACCATCCTCGGCGAGGGCGCGGCCGCCGTGGTGCTCGGCCGGGGCGCCCCCGCCGGGCGCACCCCGCGGGGCCTGCTGCGCTCCGTCGCCGTCAACTGCGACGCCCACCACCAGACCGCGCCCGACGAGAGCGGCATCGCCGTCGTCGTCCGGGAGGCCCACCAGCGGGCCGAACTCGGCCCCGACGGGATCGACCTGGTGGTGCTGCACGGCACCGGCACCCCGCTCAACGACCGCACCGAGGCGACCGTCACCGCCGACGTCTTCGGGGACGCCCGGCCGGCCCTGACCGCGATCAAGTCGCTGACCGGGCACACCTCGGGCTCGGCCGGGCTGCTCAGCCTGATCGTCGCCCTGAAGAGCCTGGAGACCGGTGTCGTCCCGCACATCGCCCAGCTGACCGAGCCGCTGCCCGAGGGCGCCGGCCTGCGGCTGGTGACGGACCGTCCGCTCACCGAGCCGGTACGGACGGCCCAGGTCAACAGCTTCGGCTTCGGCGGCGTCAACGCCGTCGCGATCGTGGAGGGGGCCGCGTGACCAGCACTGTCACCGCCGTCACCGGGGTCGCAGTGGCCCTGCCCGGCGCCGACGAACCCCGCGCCCTGCTGCACCCCGCCGTACCGGGCGCCGACCCCGTCGACCCGGCCGTCCTGATCGGCCGCAAGGGCCTGCGTTTCAAGGACCGGGCCACCCAGGTCGGGCTGCACCTCGGCTACGCCGCGCTCACCGACGCGGGGCTGTTCAGGGACGGCGCGACCACCGTGCCCGCCGAGCGGATCGGCGTGGCGGTCAGCTCCAACCTCGGCAACGTCGACACCGTCTGCCGGGCCGTGGAGACCATCGCCAAGGAGTCCACCTCGGCGCTCAGCCCGATGGACACGCCCAACGCCTCCAGCAACATCATCGCCTCCGAGACGGCCATCCGCTGGGGCCTGCGCGGGCCCAACCTGACGCTGTGCAACGGCCGTTCGTCCGGACTGGACGCGCTCCGCTGGGCCCGGCTGCTGCTCGCCGCCGGCCGTGCCGACCACATGCTGGTGATCGGCGTCGAGCCGGACAACGAGATGACCCGCCGGCTGGTCGGCGGCCCGGTGGCCGACGGCGGCGCCGCCCTGGTGCTCAGCCGGACCCCGGCCGGGCCGGTCCGGGCCCTGCTCGGCCCGGCCGTACGGACCGCCGACCCGGCCGCCGTTGCCGCGGAGCTGACCGCCCGGGCCCCGGGCGGACGGCTCTGGCTGACCGCCGACGGCAACCCCGCCCCCGAGGGCGCCCGGCCGCTGGACCTCGCCGGCCACGGTGAACTCTCCGGCGCCCACGGCGTGGTGCAGTGCGCCGCCGCCGTCGGCTGGTTCGCCGAGGGGCACCCCGGTCCGGCGTACGTCCAGCTCGGCACCACCGGCCTCGCGCTGCTCGCCCCGGGGGAGACCGCGTGACCAGGGTGGTGCTGCTGCACGGGCTCGGCAACAACGAGCACATCTGGGACGCGCTCGCCGGGCACTGGCGGCCCGGCGTCCGGGTGCACGCGCCTCGGCTGCCCTGGCACAGCGGCGGCATCGCCGGCTGGCGGCACGAGACCGACTCGGCAGGCCTGCTGGAGCGGGTACTCGACGCCGCGCCCGGCGGAGCCGACCTGGTGGTCGCCCACTCGTACAGCTCGATCGTGCTGCTGGAACTGCTCAGCCGCCGGGCCGCCGCGGGCGACCCGCTCGACCTGCCGGCCGTCGTGCTGGTCAACCCCTTCTACCGGGGCGACGCGGACGACTTCCAGTGGGACCTGATCGCCGAGACCCTGGACGACTTCCCGCGCACCATGGCCGAGTCGATCCGGCTGCGCACCACCGACCGCCCGATCGACGCCGAGCTGCTCGCCGACATGGCCCGCCGGATGACCGACTGGATCGGCCCCTACGGCTGGCTCCGGTTCTTCGACAGCTACCTGCGCACCCCGCTGTTCCCGGTGGCCGAGGTGCGGACCCCGGCACTGGTCGTCGGGGGCGCGCTCGACGAGTCGGCGCCCCCCGAGGAGGCCCGCCGCCTCGCCGCCGCGCTGCCCGCCGCCGACCAGCTCGAACTGCCCGGCTGCGGCCACTTCCCGATGCTCCAGCTGCCCGACCGGTTCACCGCCGCGGTGCACGCCTTCATCGACCGGATCCCGCTCCGGGCCGCCCTCGCGCTCGGCACCTGAACCCGCCCCACCCCACTCGAAGGAGTCCGTTGATGGCCCCGACGCTCGATCCCGCCGTGACGGCGCTGCTGGAGACCCCGACCACGGTGCACCTGCGCCCGCTGTTCGAAGGCAACAACATCAGCTTCGCCATCGGCTTCAAGCACATCAACTACCTGGCCGAGCGCGCGGTCCTGGAGCACTTCCGGGCGGCCGGCCTGCCCGCCGGCGAGCTCTACCGCCGGCACGGGCTCGGGTTCGACGTCGTGGACATCCACTCCCGGCTGGGCGCGCTGCTGGCCGTGGACGACGAGGCCGAGGCGGTCGTCACCCCGGCCGTCAAGGACGGCGACGACCAACTGCGCTTCAAGGTCGAGCTGTTCGTCCAGCGCGACGGCGCCCGGCTCAAGTGCGCCGGCTCCACGGTGAAGGTGGTGCTGCGCGTCGACGACCACATCAGGGCCGAGGAGCCCGCGCCGGCCGGCCTGGAGCGCTTCGCCGCCGCCCGGCTCGGCACCGGCGAGCGCCTCGAACTGGCCGCGGTGCCGAAGCCCTACGGCGAGTTCACGGCCGGCCGGGGCACCAGCACGGACCCGGTGCTGGCCGAACTCATCGGCGAGAGCAACGCGTTCGGCTGGCGCTGGCGGATGCCGTACTTCTACTGCCACTTCAACGACCGGGTGCAGATGTCCGGCTTCCTGCGGTTGATGGAGGAGGTCGAGGACCTCTTCCTGGCCGACCGCGGCCTGGCCATCAAGGAGGTGCTGGACGGCCGCGGCTGGATCCCGGTGGTCACCCAGTCCCGGATCCAGCTGCTCGACGAGACCGTGATGGAGGAGGAGCTCTACACCGTCTACACCGTCGAGAGCATCTTCAAGTCGCTGCTCTACACCAACCGGATGGACTGCTACGTGGTGCGCGACGGTGAGCTCGTCAAGACCGCCACCGGCACCATCACCCACGGCTACCTCCACGAGACCGCCCCCAACCAGTGGGAGATGGTCTCGATGGACGAGGCCACCGTCGACGCGCTGAGCACCCCGCGAAAGGTGGAGTCGTGACCGCCCCCGTCATCACCGGCTGGTCGGCGGTCTCCCCGTACGGCATCGGCGCCGAGGTGCTCGCCGAGGGTCTGCGGGCCCAGCGGGCCACCGTCGCCCCGGTCGACACCACCCGCTGGCGGGTGCCCACCTCGCGCGCCCACCTGGTGCCCGACTTCGACCCGCGCAAGGCGCTCGGCAAGAAGGGCACCCGCTCGATGGACCGGGTCACCGGCCTGGCCGTGGCCGCCGTCGGCTCGCTGCTCGACCAGCCCGGCGCCTCCCGGGAGACCGAGACCGGCGAGCGGGCCGCCCTGGTGCTCGGCACCACCACCGGCAGCGCGGCCAGCATGATGGACTTCACCCGCAGCTCGCTGGAGGGCGAGCGCCCGTACGACGTCGACCCGGCCGTGATGCCCAACGCGGTGATGAACTGCGCGGCCGGCCAGTGCGGCATCTGGTACGGCATCAAGGGCCCCAACACCACGCTCGCGGGCGGCCGCGCGGCCGGCCTGCTCTCGCTCAACTACGCGACCCGGCTGCTCGCCACCGGCCGCGCCGACACCGTGCTGTGCGCCGCCGCCGAGGAGTACTCGCCGGCCCGCTACTGGCTGGAGAAGCACAGCCGGGGCGCCGAGGCGCCGGGCGTGCCGCTCGGCGAGGGCGCCGCCGTGCTGGTGGTCCAGCCGCGCGAGAACGTCACCGAGGCGCGCCCGGCGCTCGCCGAGGTGCTCGCCGTGCGCACCCGGGTGGCCCTGGCCGGCCAGGCCCGGGAGGCCCTGGCCGCCTGCGTCCGCTCCGCCCTGGACGCCGCCCAGGCGAAGCCCGAGGAGGTGTGGGCGGCCGTCCCCGGCGACGCCCCCGGCCTGCTCGGCCACCTGGAGCGCGAGGTGCTCACCGAGGCCTGCGGCGGCGCCGCGGTCGACCGGGTGCCCGCGGTCAGCCGGATCGGCGACGTCTCCGCCGCCTCCGGCACCTTCCAGATCGCCATGGTGCTGGCCACCGCGGCCACCGACCCGGCCGCGGCCGGCCGGCTCGCCGTGGTGACCTCCGCCGACCGGGACGGCTCGGTGGCCTGCGCCGTGCTGCGGCTGGAGGCGCCGTCGTGCTGACCCCCGAACAGCCGCCACGACCCCGGAAGGACGGTGCCGCGACATGACCGCCACCCTGCCCCAGGCCAGCCCGGTGCGGGCCGGGATCCGGATCGAGGAGCGCACCGAGGACGGCCTGCCGGCCGCCGCCCGGGTCGAGATCCTCGCCACCGAGCCGGTGTTCGCCGGCCACTACCCCGACTTCCCGATCTTCCCGGGGGTGTGCGTGGTCGACTGCGTCCACCGCGCCGCCACCGACGGCGACCGGGCCCCCGCGCCCACCGCCCTCGCCGCCGTGGAGTCGGCGCGCTTCGCCGGCGCCGTCTACCCCGGGGACACCCTGGTGCTCAGCCTGAGCTGGCGCCGCACCGACACCGGGCTGACCTGCAAGGCCACCGCCGCCACCGAGCGGGGCAAGGCCGCCAGCGTCAAGCTCCGCTACCGCGCCGAGGACGGTGCCCGATGACCGCCCCCGCCACCGCCCTGCCCCGGGTCACCGACCTGCTGCCGCACCGCTACCCCATGCTGCTGGTGGACAAGGTCCTCGACCTCGTCCCGGGCACCGCGATCCGCGCCGTCAAGGCGATCACCCTCAACGAGCCCTGCTACGCCGGGATCTCGCCCGACGCGCCGTTCGACTACCCGCCCGCGCTGCTGATCGAGTCCTGGGGCCAGGCCGCCGGCCTGCTCGCCTCGGCCGAGGCCGGTGCCCCCACCGACCAGGTGATGCTGTTCAGCTCGGTGGCCGACGCCGAGTTCCACTCCCCAGTGCGGCCCGGCGAGCTGATCGAGCACCGGGTGCGGATCGCCCGCACCCTGCCCGACTCGGTGATCTTCGAGGGCACCGCCCACCGCGGCGACGAGACCGTGATGACCGTCGACCGCATGGTGATGGCGTTCCGCCCCGCCACCCTGCTCCGCCCGGACGGGCCCGCCGCGGCGACCCCCGCCGAACCCGTCCCCACCCCCAGAGAGGCCACCCGATGACCGACACCAGGCCCGTGGCGCTGATCAGCGGAGGATCCCGCGGGATCGGCCGGGCCGCCGTGCTCCGGCTCGCCGCCGAGGGCTACGACATCGGCTTCTGCTACCACTCGCGCGAGGAGGCGGCGATCGCCGTCGCCAAGGAGGCCGAGGAACTCGGCGCCCGCGTGCTCCACCGCAGGGTCGACGTCGCCGACGCCGCCGCCGTCCGGGCGTGGGTCTCCGACACCGAGCGCGAGCTCGGCCCGATCGAGGCCGCCGTCACCTCGGCCGGGATCACCCGCGACAAGGGCCTCGTGATGATGAGCGACGAGGACTGGGGCGCGGTGATCCGCACCAACCTCGACGGTGTCTTCCACGTCTGCCGCGCGGTGGCCTTCGCCATGATGAAGCGCCGCCGCGGCAGCATCGTCAACGTCTCCTCGGTGGCCGGCATCTACGGCAACGCCACCCAGACCAACTACGCCGCCTCCAAGGCCGGGATCATCGGCTTCTCCCGCTCGCTGGCCAAGGAGGCCGGCCGCTACGGCATCCGCGTCAACACCGTCGCCCCCGGCTTCGTCGACACCGACATGGTCGCCGTGGTCTCCGAGAAGCTGCGCGACGAGGCCCTCGCGGGCGTCGCCCTCGGCCGGATGGGCACCGCCGAGGAGGTGGCCGAGCTGATCGCCTTCCTGGCCGGCGACAAGTCCGCCTACATGACCGGCTCGGTCGTCCAGATCGACGGTGGGATCGCGCTTTGACATCCTCCCCGCCCTCAAGGGGCGGGGATTCCTCCCGCGCCTGCGGCACGGACGCCCGTGGTTCGCAGGTCGCCGAGGCGGGTTCCCCGTTCGACGGGCCGTGCCTGGCGTGGGATCGCCACGTCGGGACTTACCGGCCCTCCAGGGGCGTTTAGCCTGTCCGCCTGCCCGGTGGCCAGGATGTTTCGAGCAGCGTTGAGGTCACGGTCATGCAGCACACCACACGCACCACAGGCCCATTCGCGTACCGCGAGGGGCTTGGGCCCGTCGCGGTGCCCGCAGTCCGAGCACAGCTGGGAAGACGGGTACGCGCGGTGAACGATGCCGACCGTGCGCCCGTACCGGGCCGCCTTCTCCTCCAGCAGTCGCCGGAAGGTGGACCATCCGGCGTCGTGGACGGACTTGGCCAGGCGGCCTCGGGCGAGGCCGCGCACGTTCAGGTCCTCCAGGTACACCGTTTGGGTTTCGCGGATGATCCTGGTGGTCTGGTTGTGCAGCCAGTCCATGCGGGTGTCGGCCACCTTGGCGTGGGCCTTGGCGACCTTGATGCGGGCCTTGGCCCGGTTCTTCGATCCCTTGGCCTTGCGGGACAGCTCCCGCTGGGCGGCCTTGAGTTTCTTCTCCGCCTTGCGGAGGAAGCGCGGGTTGTCGATCACGCTGCCGTCGGAGAGGACGGCGTAGGTGGTCAGCCCGAGGTCGATGCCGATCTCGGCATCGACCTCGGGC
>NZ_JBHVVI010000156.1:0-18033 GCF_042883685.1 Kitasatospora sp. NPDC058190 | reverse complement strand
TCGGCATGCCGGGCTCAACGACCGGCACCCCACCGGGGTACCGGTCGCATCACCAGTTCATCCGAACCAGTCATGTGCGAAGGACGGGGCTAGTGGACGAGGGCTTCGGACACGGCCCACAGCCGGGTGGCGTTCTCCCGGTCCAGGGCGTAGGGCGCCACGCCCGCGATGGCACCGGCTCGTTCGGTGACCGTCTGTGCCTGTGCGCAGTCCTCGAAGTAGCGGCCGGTGAGGCCCTCCACCGTCGGCGAGGCGGCCAGCAGCGCCGTAGTCGCGGCGCCTTGCTCGACGGTCTTCTGAGGGGGCAGTGCGAGTCCGGTCGTGTCGATGAAGCCGGCCAGTTGCTCCGCGCCCATGTACCGGGCCAGCGACGTGTCGGCGATGTTGCCCGGCATCAGTGCGTTGGCGGTGATGCCGTCGTCGGCCCACCGCTCGGCGGCCCCGACGGCGAACAGGACGTTGGCGGTCTTCGACTGCCCGTAGGCGGTCCAGGGGTCGTACGGGCGGAAGCGGTAGTCCAGGTCGTCGAAGACGACCGGTGAGAAGAGGTGGCCGATCGAGCTGACCGAGACGATCCGCGCGCCCTGTGCCGCCGCGAGTGCCGGGCGCAGGCCGACGGCGAGCGCGAAGTGCCCGAGGTGGTTGACGGCGAACTGCGTTTCCCGGCCGTCAGGGGTGCGGGTGAGCTCCGGAAGGGCCATCACCCCGGCGTTGTTGACCAGGATGCGCAACGGGCCGTCCCAGGCGGCCACGAACGCCTCGACCGTGGACCGGTCGGCCAGGTCGAGTCGTGACACGGTCAATGTGCCTGAAGCGGGGGGAAGTTCGGCCTCCAAGCGGGCCGTCACGCGCGCACCGGCGTCGGTGTTGCGCACAGCCAGGGTGACGTCGGCGCCGGCCGCGGCGAGCGCCCGGGCCGTCTCCACTCCGATCCCGGAACTGGCACCGGTCACCACGGCCCGACGGCCGTGCAGGTCCACGCCGTCGATCACCTCGGCGGCGGTGGTGCTCGCCCCGAGTGTGCGGGGCGTCTGAGGTACTGACATAAGGGGGCTCCTGATCTGCGGGCGCCGGGTGTCCGAACGTGCCGTTCACGTGCCGATGGTGGTCGCTCTCCCCGGCGTCACGGGTGTGCTTAGCAGGACGCCGGCGTGTGGCCCACGGGGGTCCAGGTGTACGTGCCGCCGGTCGGCGTGACCCGACCGAACACGCCGTTGGTGAAGTGCCCGGCGGCGATCACGGTGTCCGGTCGCCGGAGCACGCGGTTGCGCACCGCTCGGGCCTGGTCCGGATTGACGTCCGAAGAGAACACGCAGGCCGGGTCGGCCATTTCTACCGGAGCATGAAAGATGTCTCCCGCGATGAACACCGATTCGGTACTGCCGCCCGACGGGTCCCGCACGACGACCGCCAGGTGACCGGGGGTGTGACCGGACGTGTCCTCGACAGCGACGCCGGGCGCGATGGTGTCGCCGTTCCCGATGAACTCGACGACACCCTTGAGTGGCTTGATCGTGGCCTCGGCGTCCGGCCCGCTCAGCTCGCCTGCCGCCTCAGTGGTCCAGTGCCGCCACTCGGCTTCCGCCATGAGATGCCGTGCCCGGGCGAAGGTGAGGCCACTCGGCGTTTTCGGCTCGGGTGCGCTCGGAACCGGCGCGACATCGCTGGTCCAGCCGATGTGGTCGAGATGCAGATGGGTGTACACCACCGTGTCGATGTCGTCGGGGGACAGTCCTTCGGCGGCGAGGCTCTGCAGGAGCCGGCCGCCCTGCACATGGGCGAGTCCGGGAAGATTCACGTCCATCTCGCCGAGACCGAGATCCACGAGGATCTTCTGGTCCCCGGCGCGGATGAGGAAAGCTCCGAACGTGAGGACGAGCTGGCCGTCTTCGAGCGAGCCGGGGTGTGCCGACCAGTCCACCCCCGGCATCATGGTGTCCGGATTGTGTACACCGTGTCCGTCCAGGAGATAGGTGATCGACGTCTCGCCGATGGTGATCCGATCGGCCGTTCGGGGCATGGGAATGTCCTAATTCGTGAGTAGTGATTCCAGTCGGCCCGGGGTGGGCCGGTGGATTTGCTGCCGGGTGGGGCCGGGTCTCGTCAGGGTTTCCAGGCCTGGTGCGAGGTCTGCTGTTCCATCCGGTACGGGTTTCGCGGTGGTCGCGTGGGCGCCGGGCTGACTCCTCATGTGTCCCGGCCCGGTGAGGCCTCACGAAAGACCGGTGGCGCCCGGCGTTCACGGGCCGCCGCGAAACCCGTCCGGACCGGCCGGACGTTGATCGTCGTGGTGCGAGCCCGCCACGGGGCGATCTCTGCTTCAGTCCCGAGCCGTCGAGCTCTGAACGAGATGGAGACCCCCGCGGTCCGCTGGTGCCGCGAACGGCTTGTGAGATGGCGGACCGATCGAGTCCTGGAATTAGGTCGCCGCGTGGCCCAATCAGGCTCACCACCTGCGCAAACGACAACCGAACGGAGGGCAGCGTGACCGTGTTCTGCGGGATCGACTGGGCCGAGCGCCACCATGACGTGGCCCTGGTCGACGAGACCGGACAGCTCCTGGCCAAACGCCGCATCAGCGACGACGCGGCCGGCTACCGGCTGCTGCTGGACCTGCTCGCCGAGCACGGCGACACCCCCGAACAGCCGATACCTGTGGCCATCGAGACCAGCCGGGGCCTGCTCGTGGCAGCCCTGCGCACCGGCGAACGGCCCCTCTACGCGGTCAACCCGCTGGCCGCCGCCCGCTACCGCGACCGGCACGCCGTCTCCCGCAAGAAGTCCGACCCGGGCGACGCCCTGGTCCTGGCGAACATCCTGCGCACCGACATGCACGCCCACCGGCCGCTGCCCGCCGACACGGACCAGGCCCGCGCCATCGCGGTCCTCGCCCGTGCCCAGCAGGACGCGGTCTGGAACCGCCAGCAGCTCGTCAACCAGGTCCGCTCGCTGCTGCGCGAGTACTACCCGGCCGCCCTGGACGCCTTCCTGGGCAAGCAGCACGGCCTGGCCCGCGCCGAGGCCCGCGCCGTCCTGGCGGCGGCGCCGACCCCGGCCAGGGCCGCCCGCCTCGGCCTGCCCGAGCTGCGGGCCGCCCTCAAGCAGGCCGGCCGCCAGCGCGGCATCGACGCCGAAGCCCAGCGCCTGTACGAGATCTTCCACGGCGACCATGCCCGCCAGCCCGCCGCCGTCGAGGACGCCATGGGCTTCCAACTCGCGGCATTGATAGGGCAGTTGGACGCCGCTTGCCTCGCGGCCGAGGAGCTCGCCGAGGCGGTGGAGACCCGTTTCCGCGAGCACCCGGACGCTGAGGTCATCCTGAGCTTTCCCGGACTCGGGGTTCAGCTCGGTGCCCGGGTGCTTGCCGAGATAGGGGACGACCGCAGCCGCTTCGCCGACGCCCGTGCGCTGAAGGCCTACGCCGGATCGGCGCCGGTCACCCGCGCGTCCAGCAAGAAACGCCACGTCGGACGCCGGTTCATCAAGAACAACCGGCTCATCACGGCGGGCTTCCTCTGGGCCTTCTCCGCGCTCAGGGCCTCGCCCGGCGCCGACGCCCACTACCGGCGAAGGCGCGAGCACGGCGACTGGCACGCCCAGGCCCAACGGCATCTGCTCAACCGCCTGATCGGCCAGCTCTACCACTGCCTGCAGACCAGGCAGCTCTTCGACGAGGATCACGCCTTCACCTCCTCCTCAGCGGATCTGGCCGTCGCGGCTTGACTTGTTAGGCACGTGAGATGTCTTTCGTGATGCACTGGTGTGAGGTGTCGGCTGCCCACCGCCGCGCGCTTGCGTGAACTCAACCGTTGAGCGTTCGCATCAGCTCGGGCGCGTAGCGCTCACCGGTGACCACGCCGTGCGGGGCGACCGCCTCGATCGCGGCGATGTCCCGGTCGGTGAGGGTCACCTCGGTCGCGGCGGTGTTCTCTTCCAGGTAGCGGCGGCGCTTGGTGCCGGGGATGGCGACGGCGCCCTGGTGCTGCACCCAGGCGAGCGCCAGCTGGGAGGGGGTGACGTCCTTGTCGGCGGCGAGACGGTGGACCTCGCGGACAACCGCGAGATTGCGGTCGAAGTTCTCGCCCTGGAAGCGGGGGTCGGTACGGCGCCAGTCGTCCTTGGCGAAGTCGTCCGGGCTGGTGATGGCACCGGACAGGAAGCCGCGCCCCAGCGGGGAGTACGCCACCAGGCCGATTCCCAGCTCCGCCAGGGTGTCGCGCACCCCGTCGTGTTCGATGCCGCGCTCGAAGAGCGAGTACTCGGTCTGCACGGCGGTCAGCGGGTGGACCGCGTGGGCGCGTCGGATGGTCTGCGCGGACGCCTCGCACACGCCGATGTGGCGGACCTTGCCTTCGGTTACCAGCTCGGCCAGCGCGCCGACGGTCTCCTCGATCGGCACCTTGGGGTCGATGCGGTGCAGGTAGTACAGGTCTACGTGGTCGGCGCCCAGGTGCCGCAGTGAGCGCTCGAGCGCCCGGCGCACGTACTCGGGCCGGCCGTTCAGGCCGAGCACGCGGCCGTCGTCGGTGATCTCCACGCCGGTCTTGGTGGCGACCACGGCTGCATCCCGGCGCCCGGCCAGCGCCTTGCCGAGGAGCTGCTCGTTGACGAACGGGCCGTAGCTCTCGGCGGTGTCCAGCAGGGTGATGCCCAGCTCCAGCGCACGCTCGATGGTGGCCAGCGATTCGGTCTCGTCGGTGGCGCCGTAGAAGGCACTCATCCCCATGCAGCCCAAGCCCTGGGCGCTGACGGTCAGACCCTGGCGGCCGAGTGTGTGGCGGTCCATGGGATTCCTCCATAACTAACTGGATAGATACATGACCGTATGGCTCTGATCCATCAATGTCAATAACTAGATAGTTACTTGGTAGGGTGGTGCCCATGCCACGCGACTCCCAAGCCACCAGGGCCCGGCTGCTCGACGCCGCCTTCACCGAGTTCGCCGCCTACGGCATCGCCGGGGCCCGGGTGGACCGGATCGCCGAGACCGCAGGGGCGAACAAGCGGCTGATCTACGTCTACTTCGGCAACAAGGAGGAGCTGTTCGACGAGGTCCTGCGACGGGCGCTCACGGAGGGGGCCGAGTCGGTGCCCTTCGACGTCGACGACCTGCCCGGGTACGCAGGCGCGATCTTCGACCACCTCGTCGCCCGGCCGGACCTCATGCGCCTACGGCTATGGAAACTGCTGGAGCGCCCCTCCGCCACCGGACTCGAGCCCGACGCCTTCCGACGCAAGGTCGCCGAAGTGGCCGAAGCGCAGCAGCGTGGTGACCTCGCCCGGGAGCTGGTGCCCGACGATCTGCTGACCATGGTGCTTGCCGTGGCCCAGGCATGGTTCTTCGCCGCCGAAGGCCGCGACGCGGGGGAGGGCGGCCAGGCATGGTCACCCGAGCTGCAGGCCCTGCACCGCTCGGCAGTCGTCGAGGCCGCCCGCCGGATGACCGAGCCACGGGCGGCACACCAGTAGCAGCCCCCAGTCAGCGCACGGTCTGACCCAGCTGCGCAGCGCATGGCTCCCTTCACAGCCGGTCTCCTGCCGGACGTCACGCGCTGGACTGCGGGGACTGGGACTGGCTGATCGCCGGGGCGTAGATCTGGATGGTGCCGTCGAGTTCGCGCACGGGGAGTCGCGGCAGCGTGGGCAGGGGCTCCCCGGCCTGGTGCGGACGCGTCAGGTTCACCCCGGCGAGGCTGAAGGTCGCGCCGTGGCACGGGCAGGCGAGTCGGTCGCGTGCGCTGTCGAGGCCGAGCCGGCAACCCTGATGGGTGCAGATACCCGAGACGGCCCGGACGCGCCCGTCGGTGCGCCGGACGAATCCGGTCACCGTGCCCAGGTCGAAGGCGACGACGGCGCCCTCGGCAACCTCGGCGGTGCGGGCGACCGGCTGCCAGCTGCCGATGTCCGGGACGATTTCCTCGGACGAGCCGGGCTGCTGTGCCTGCGCGCCCGCGTCGGGCCCTACCAGGAGCTTTTCCGCGGCCATGCCGGCCACGGCGCCGGTGGCGGTGAGCGCGCCCGCGGCCAACACCCGGCGACGCGGCGGGGTGCGCCACGCCGGCTGCGGTGCGGGCGTGGCAGCCTGCGCCTGCTCCTGTTCGCGCAACTGCTGGCGCAGCCGGTCGACGAACGCTGGGGAGGGGCCCTGGGCGTCCGGTCCGGCGGCCGCCAGATCGATGGCGGTGCGCACGACGGCGAGCTCTTCCTCGGTGGCCGCGAACGGCTTGGGGCGGCGCCGGCCGAGCAGCCGTTCCACGTAGCGGTCTACCGCCTGCCGCCTCATGGCGCTTCCCCTTCCATCTCGGCCTTCTTCTCCACGTCGGCGGCCGCGCGCAAGGCGCGGTGCTGGATGACCTTCGCGTTCGCGACGGTGACCCCGAGTTCCGCCGCGGCCTGCCGGATGGTGTACCCGCGCAGGAATCTCAGCACGAGGATCTGCCGGGACCGTTCAGGTAGCGCGTCCAGGATTTGCTGGGCACGCGCGCCGGCGGCCTCGTTGTCGGCCTCCTCGGCGCCGGGCGCTTGATCGGCCAGGTCGGTGGCGTCGGGGTCGATCTCGGTGACCTGGTGGCCCAGCGTGCGCCGCCAGTGCTCGGCGAGCACGGTGCGCGCGGTCGCCGTCAGGTAGGCGCGCACCTGGCCGATCTCGGCGCCGGCGTGCAACGGCCCGAACGCGGCCGTGAACACCTGCGAGGTCAGGTCTTCGGCGTCGGGACGGTTGCCGACCTTCGCGAACATCAACCGGTAGATCCGCCCCACGTTGTCGGTGTAGATCGCGTCCCAGTCGGGATACGTCGCCGACGGCAGCACCACCGGGGGGCGAGTCGTCGGCACCGCGGTGTCAGCCCGCCTGGCCATGCCCAGGCCGACCCGTCTGAGCGCTGCGAACCTGTCGCGACCGGCCACAACTCATCATAGAGCGCGGCGTACACCAGACCCGTTGCCTCGGCATCGATAGACCCTTCGTCGATTCTTCTCGCCCAGAGATACGGGCCGGGGTTACAGCGGTGCGCGGTGCCGGTGTAACCCCCGTCCGTATCCCCTTTGCGAAAGCGGTGCGGGTGTAACCCCCGTCCGTATCCCCTTGCGACGGCGGCGGGCCGTGGCGCATCGCCTGGTCCACGCCCGCCGAATCCAGCTCGAGGTCTTCATCCGCGCCCGTCCAGGGCCGATCAGAAAGCCGAACCATGGACAAGTCCTTCCCCCGGCGCCGGGCCGGCGCCGCGGCCGCGCTGCTCGCGGCGGCCGGCCTGACCCTGGCCGCATGCTCCAGCCCCACGCAGGGCACCGCGTCGGCCACGGCCACCGCCATCACGGCCGGCTCCGGCCAGTCGAGCCTCGCCGGGATGCCCGGCGCCACCGGAACCGGCGCCGCGCAGCCGTCCACGGCGCCGACCGCAACCGGCGCCGCGCAGCCGTCCACGGCGCCGACCGCAACCGCTTCCATGCCGCCGATGACGATGCCGGCGAGCGCGGCCGCGCAGACGCCGGCCGGGGCACCGGCCGCCACCGACAGCGTGGCCATCAAGAACTTCGCCTTCGCGCCCGCCGCCATCACGGTGAAGGCCGGCACCACGGTGACCTGGACCAACCAGGACACCGACGCGCACACCGTCACCAGCCAGAACAAGGCGGGAGCGTTGAACTCGCAGGCGCTCAACACCGGGCAGAGCTACTCGTACACCTTCACCACCCCGGGCACCTACGGCTACCTGTGCACCATCCACCCGTTCATGACGGCCACGGTGACGGTGACCCAGTGACCGCCCCCATGACCCGACGCCAGCTCGCACGGCACGCCGGCTGGTTCGGCGCCGCCGTGGTGCTGAGCGTCACCGGTGGCGAGGTCATCAGCCACATCGCCAACACGCGCGACAGCATCGCCTCCGCGGCGACCGGCGATGCCGACACCCTGCGCTTCGTGCAGATCTCCGACAGCCACATCGGCTTCACCGGGCCCGCCAACACGGATGTCACCGGCTCCTTCGCCCACGCCATCGACCAGGTCAACAACCTGGGATTCCGGCCGGACTTCGTCCTGCACACCGGCGACCTGACCCACCTGTCCACCCCGGCACAGTTCGACCAGGTCAAGCAGATGATGAGCGGGCTGCGCACCGATCGCGTCTTCACGGTCCCCGGCGAGCACGACTCCGTGGACGACCACGGCCGCGCCTACCAGCAGGCCTTCGGGCGCGGCACCGAAGGCGACGGCTGGTACAGCTTCGACACGCACGGCGTGCACTTCATCGCGCTCGTCAACACCCTCAGCCTGGAGAAGCTCGGACACCTCGGCGCCGATCAGATCGACTTCGTGCGCCGCGACGTCGCCGGCCTGTCCTCCGACACCCCGATCGTCGTGTTCAGCCACATCCCGCTGTTCGCCATGTACCCGCAGTGGGGGTGGTCCACCGACGACTCGCTGCAGGTGCTGAACCTGCTCAAGCGGTTCTCCTCCGTCACCGCACTCAACGGGCACGTCCACCAGCTGTTCAGCCGAGTCGAAGGCAACGTCACCTTCCACTCGGCCACCACGACCGCCTACCCGCTGCCCAAGCCCGGCCAGGCCCCCGCGCCGACCCCGCAGGTGCTGCCGGCCCGGCAACTGCACACCGCCCTCGGCATCCGCAGCGTCGAATACCGAGAGGGCACCACCTCACTGGCGATCACCGATCAGGAACTGACATGAACGACACCCCCGCGTTTGTATCCAGGCGCATCCTCGCGATGACCGGAGCCCGCCCGCCCGCAGCGGCGAGAGCGTTCACCGTGGCCGCCGGGGCCGCGCTCATCGCCAGCGGCGTCGTCCACGCCCAGCTCTACCTCGACGGCTACCGTTACCTGCACGCCGTCGGGATGCTGTTCCTGCTCCAAGCCGCGGCCTCCTTCGGCTTCGGCCCGCTGCTGCTGGCCGGAGCCCTCCTCCGGCCGCCCGCGCTCATCCGACTCGCCGCAGCCGGCACCGCTCTCGGCGCGCTCGCCGGATTCGCCGCCTCACGCACCACAGGCGTCCTCGGATTCATCGAGCACGGCCTGCAACCCGCGCCGCAGGCACTCATCAGCATCGTCACCGAATGCGCGACCGTGCTGGCGCTCCTCGCAGCCGGGTACCTCACCGTGCGGCACGGAAAGCCCGCATCCCGTCCACCGGCCGCGAGTTGAAGACGAACGCCGCCGCGCAAGACCCTGTTGCAGGCCGCCGCACTCATGAACCGGCTCGCTGCGGGCGCCTCGTGAGGGTCGGCGCTGACCGCCGGGGGAGTCGGCGCCGGCCCGGCGGGAACGGGTCGCTCGTTCCGGCCGGAACGGAACTCGGACAGCCTTGCCGGGCGTCCGCCCGGGTGAGGACTTCGACTCGGCGGTGCGGTGCCCGAATCCTCTGCGCGGTCCGGCTGTCAGACCTCCTCCGTGCGCGCTGCGATGCCCTTGCCGTGGTAGATCTCGTCGTAGTAGTGGATCACCAGGGGGCGGGTGAGCATGGCCTCGAAGGTGGCGGTGAAGCCGTGTTCGGTGCGCCAGGCGAGGTAGTCGGTGTAGTTGTGTGCCTCGGTCCACTGGGTCAGGCCCGCGACATGGTCGGCGTCGTTCTGGTCGCGCAGGATGCGGATGTCTTCGCAGCCCTCGTGCTTGAGGCTCTCTCCCAGGATGTCCAGCAGCAGGTTCGCGACGTCGTCGCCGCGGCCGGGCTGGGAGAAGAGCTCGGTGATGACCAGTGTGCTCATGGATCGGCTCCGGCTCAGTAGGGCGAGGGCTGGTTGTGGATGACGGTCAGGCTCACGATCTTGCCGTCGCGGATGGCGAAGTAGCTGGTCATGACCAGCTCCTCGGGGAGGTTGGTCTTGTCGTAGGTGCCGTCGTACTTGGCCCGGACGATGAGGTCGCCGTAGTGGTCGAAGATCTCTCGGACTTCCATGGTCACGTGGTCCCCGACGAACTCCTTGTCCATGAACGTCCGGATGGCGTCGGCGCCCCAGATCTCGCGCCGGTTGTCGTTGACGTAGGCGCCGGGGGCGAAGGTGCCGACGATGCGGTCGGTGTCGAAGGCGTTCACGGCGGCGATGTGTTCGGCGACGATCGGGGGCAGCTCGGTGATGATCTCGCTCGGGGATGGCTGGCTGGGCACGGGCTCGGTCCTCTCTCGGTCCCTCGTGGTGTCTGCGCCCAGGTTCCGGGATCCCCCGGTGGGAGGGGCAAGGGCCGCTTCGCCGATTGACCCTCCCACCGTGGGAGGCTTCAGACTGGGAGGGTGATCTCCACGCTGGCCATCGGTGACTTCTCACGGGCGACGCATCTGAGCGTCAAGATGCTGCGCCACTACCACGAGATCGGTTTGTTGGAGCCGGTCGCGGTGGATCCGGACACGGGTTACCGTCGCTACGGTTCCGATCAGATCTCCACGGCTCAGATCATCCGCCGGTTCCGGGACCTGGACATGCCGTTGGACGAGATCCACAAGGTCCTGACCGCCCCGGACGTGGAAGCCCGCAACCGGCTCATCTCCGGCCACCTGGCTCGTCTGGAGGCCAACCTGGCCCGCACCGAGGAGGCGGTGTCGTCGCTGCGGAACCTGCTGGACCACCCGGCAGCCGAGGGACCGGTACAGCACCGCTACGTGCCGGTCACCCTCGCTGCGGCGATCACCGACACGGTCGACGTCGGCGACGCCCTGACCTGGTACCAGGGGGCGCTCGGCGAGCTGAAAGCCACGGTCACGGCCCAGGGGATCGCCCCGACGGGCCCGGCTGGAGGGATCTTCTCCAACGAGCTGTTCGCCGACGGCCGCGGCCAGGCCACGGTCTTCCTGCCTTGTGACCCTTCCCCCAGGCTCATGGGCCGGGTCGCACCGCTGGCCGTCCCGTCCGTGGAGCTGGCCACCGTCGTCCACGCCGGCTCCCATGCAGACATCGACCGGGCTTACGGCGCGCTCGGCGCGTATGTCACCCGCCACGCCCTGGCGGTGGAAGGACCGATCCGGGAGTACTACCTGGTCGGCCCGACCGACACGGCGGACGACAGCCTGTGGCGAACCGAGGTGGGCTGGCCGATCTTCCGCACCCGCCCCACTCGATGACCGCCACGAGAAGGGCCTGACCTGGACGCGATACCGGTGAAATGGCAGGCGGCCTGCTCACCGGCTAGTCTTGCCGGGTGGGGAGCGCAGCAACACCGGAAGCAGAGATCGCCGCCGAGTTGATGAAGGCGATGACTCGCCTGCGTGCCCGGCTGCGTACCGAATCGGCGCCTGAGGAAATGCGATGGACCTGGTCGCAGGTCAACACCTTGGCGCGAGTGGTCGCCGAAGGTCCGACCACGGCAAGTGCGCTGGCAGCAGCGGAGCACGTACGTCGCCAGTCGATGGCTGAGACGCTCTCGACCCTGCGCGCCGATGGCCTGGTGACTGCCAGCGAGGATCCCACCGACCGGCGCAAGGCGCTCATCCACGCGACGGCCGAGGGGCGGGCGCTGGTCGAGACGATGCCGGCGGCCCGTGAAGCCTGGCTCGAGGTGGCACTGAGAACCCAGCTCAGGGCGGATGAGCGTAAGACCCTGTTGAAGGCCGCCGCACTCATGAACCGGCTCGCCGACGGCGCCTCGTGACGGGCCGGCGCTGACCGGCCGCAGGCGTCGGCGTCGTTCCGGCGGGAATGGGTCGCCCGTTCCCGCCGGAACGGAACTCAGACAGCCTTGCCGAGCGTCCACAGGTCGTCGGTGTCCATGATCTCTGCCTGCTGCGGGAACACCTTCTCGATCAGGACCCGGTGGACCTCCGGATCGGGGTCGGCGGTCGCGTCTTTGAGCACGTAGAGCCGGTAGTCCTCGTCGGCGGCATGCCGGAGAGTTGTCAGGACGACGCCTGAGGTGGAGAGTCCGGCGAGCACGAGCGTGTCGATGCCCTGGGCTTGCAGGCTCTCGTGGAGACCGGTGGCGTCGGAGAACGCGCCGATGCGGGTCTTGCGCACCACGATGTCGCCGTCCCGCACATCGAGGCAGTCGTGCAGGTCGGTCTCGGGACTTCCGTCGGCCAGGAAGCCGTGCTGCGCGACAGCGGCGAATGTCTTGTTGCGCCCGGGCACGGCCGCGAAGTCCTCCGGCGCGAAGGCGACCCGGACGTAGACGACGCGGACGTCGTGCGAGCGGGCCCAGGCAAGGCCCGCCTGCGCGCGCGAGAGCACGTTCTCGCTGTCGGGCACGGCGGCCAGGACCGCAGGCTGAAAGTCCATCAGCAGCAGGGCGGTACGGGAGGGGATGATGGGCGGGATGGGTGCGGTCATGTCCTTCTGTCTTCCTGTGTTCTAGGAGGCGTCGGCAGCGGTGGTCGTGAGCCGTTGCGGCTCCTGGCCGGCGGGTTCTTTACGGGCGGTGTCGGCCAGACGTCGGTCGAAGGCCGTCATGAGGAGGACGACGGCGCCGATGACGACGAGGGCCCATGAGATGTGGTGCAGGCCGGTGTCGTCGACCCGGCTGTGGAAGGCCATGCCGGTGATGGCCGCCGAGGCGATGGAGCCGACGTACCCGAAGGTGCGCAGCAGCCCTGAGGCGGTGCCGATGCTCTCGGCCGGGGCCTCCCGGTACAGGACGGTCTGGTTCGCCACGGTGCTGGCCCCTGACGTGAGGCCGAACAGCGCGGTGACGGCAACCAGGGCGATGATCGGCGTCCCGGTGGTCAGAGGCAAGGTGGCGACGGCTCCCACCAGCAGCAGAGCCGCGGAAGCGATGAGCCAGGCCCGGACCCCGCTGCAGCGGGAGGCGATCCGTGCCGTGATGGCCGACAGGGCGCCCATCGGGATGAGGATCAGGCCCGCCTGGAAGCTGGGCAGGCCGCGAGCGGCCTCGAGCCACTGGGTCAGCCCGTAGAGGATCACGTACGTACCCAGGAGGGTCAGGCCGTTGCGCAGGTAGGTGCTGGTCAAAGCGGGGTTCGAGGCCAGCAGGCGGACGTCCAGGAACGGATTGGCCGCCCTGAGCTCCCAGGCGACGAGCACACCCGTCAGCACGACGGTCGCGACCAGGAGGACCCAGTCGGGCTGCTGCAGGTCGTTGAGGAAGACCAGGAGCGTGATCAGGGTGCCGGCGAAGACGACCATGCCCGGCAGGTCGAGGCGCTGGGCGATCGTGCGCGGGGAACGCCCCCGCTCACGGGCGGGGTCCTTGCCGATCCACGCCAGAGCCATCACCAACGCCAGCAGCGCGGCGGGGACGTTGATCAGGAACGCGGTCCGCCAGCCGAACCATCCGACGAGGAGGCCGCCTACTGCCGGACCGATCGCCACGGTGGCCGCACCGGCGACCGCCAGGCCGCCGAGAACGCTGCTGGGCGGCTCCTGCAGTCCCGCTGTCACGGCACGCCGGCGGATCAGCAGCATCGCCGAGGGGTAGCAGGCGGACGTGCCGGCGCCGATCAGAACGCGGGCGACGATCAGAGGGGCCATGCCCCAGGCGAAGCCGCCGAGGAATCCCGCCACGAGCACGGTGAGGGTGCCGGCCAGGAACACCCGCCGCGCGCCGAACTCCTCAGCGAGCCGTCCGGCGGCGGGCTGCGCTATCGCGCTGGTCAGGTACAGGGTCGAGATCAGCACCGCGGTCTGGCCGACGGCTATGTGCATCGCGGCCGCGACGGGCACCAGCGCCGTCGCGATCATCGAACTGTTCACCGGGTTCAGTGCGGCGCCCACGTACAGCGGTGTCACGAAGCGTGCACCGAAAGGCTTCCGGCTCGCGTCACTTGCCGGGCGCCGGTCTACCGCGTCGGCACTGCCTGTGACATTCATACGCGACTCCTCCGTGTGTCCGGGCGGCCGGCTCTCCAGGAGACGCCTCACCAAGAAAGTAAGCAGGCTGCCTGACAAAAAGATTAGCAGGTGGCCTGCCTATATTCGGCGCCGCGCACGACATGCGGCTTCGGAGCCCTGCCTCTGTCTGCAGGACGTGCGAACACGCCCCCGACTTCGTTCAGAACAGTGCCAGGCCCTCGCTGCTGGTGCCCGGAACGACGGGCCGGAACTGCGCGGGGACGGTGTCATGACGGCCGGGCCCCGCAGCAGCGGCCACCGCCGGGGCTGTCTCGGCGAGCCAGGTGCGGAATCGGTCGACGGCTTCGCGGTAGGGGACTTGCGCCAGGATGCGGTGCTCCCCGCCGGGACAGCAGGCCGGCCAGCACCCAAGCGAGGTCCTGCGACTGCTCATCCACGTGATCCTCGAACACCATGGCAACGACCTCAGCGATGACGCCACCGTCCTGCTCGTCGAATGGCACCCCGAACTCATCGAATCGCATACTCAGCCGTACCGGTGGCCACAGTGAGCCGCGATAGCCTGCGCCGCCCGCGGCTCGCTTTCCTCAGTGCGACCGCTGCGAGATCAGCGACGTGTGTCCGGCCCGGGAGGGCACGTCGCGACGGTAGCGCTCCCAGCGGGCGGCGAACTTCGGTCCCGGCGCTGCTGCCCGCCACCTCGGCCGCGTCCGATGACGCTGGCCGCTGGCCGGTGGATGGCGGACGATGGAGGCGAAGATGCGCTCGGACTCGAGGGAGTCAGGCTCTTGTGTTCCAGCTCCAACGCTTTGCCGTCCAGCGGGTGACCAGTCTCAGGCAGCGAGCACGCGCCAGCGGCGCCGCTACCGTCGTGGTGCATCTGGCGCCCTTGGCGCTGATTCCGCTGATCACCCTCCTCGATCTGGTGAACCCCACCGCTCTGCTGCTGAACCGGCTGTTCGTGGCATCGCCCGCACTGGCGGCGGCCAGCTGGAACGTGATCGGCACCGGCCTGATCGGGCTGGCCGCCCTCGGCGCCGATGTTGTCCTGGCGCTCGGGTACGGCCTGTTCGGTCAGCGAGGGTCATGGCTGACCCTGATCGTGATCGCCGTGGTCACGCTGGCCGCCATGTACGTCAGCAAGGTGCGCCAGCAGCGCGAGCGTGCCCTCGCCGACGTCCTGTCCGTTGCCGAGGCCGCCCAACAAGCGCTGCTCAGGCCGCTGCCGCGCCGCCTGGGACCGTTGCGGATGGAGGCGCTCTATCTGGCCGCGGCGGCCCGCGCGCGGATCGGCGGCGACTTCTACGAAGCCCAGTACACGCCCCACGGCATCCGGCTGCTGATCGGCGACGTGCGCGGCAAGGGCCTGCCCGCCGTCCAGGTGGCGGCCGTGGTGATGGGCGCGTTCCGGGAAGCGGCGCCCGAGGCGCCCGACCTGCCCGCGCTGGCCGCCCGGCTGGAGACCAGCGTGCACCGTTTCTCCCTCCAGGTCCCGGCCCCGGACGCCGAGGAGCGCTTCGCCACCGCGCTGTTCCTCGAAGTGCCCGAGGACGAACCCGTGGTGCGCACCCTGAGCTGCGGCCACCCGCCGCCGCTGCTGCTGAGCGAGGGACGGGTCCACGTGCTGGAGTCCAGCATGCCCTCCCCGCCACTCAACCTCGCCGTGCTCCTGGAGGCCCAGTACACCGTGGACGTCTCGCCCTTCCGGCCGGGCGACAGCCTGCTGCTCTACACCGACGGAGTGAGCGAGGGCCGTGACCTCGCGGGGGACTTCTACCCGCTGACCGAACGCGTCGAGGGGCGGTGCGACACATCCCCTGAGGCCCTGATCGAGCACCTGCGCACCGATCTGCTGGCCTACACCGCGGGAACGTTGGACGACGACGTGGCCGCCCTCGTCGTCCACCGCACCGCCCTCAAGCAGGGATGAGGCCGGCGAACACGCCGCCTTCGGCAGCGGTGAGGACCCGGCCGGGGCGGGCGGGCGAGGGCGACGGGGTCAGGTCCGCCCGGCGCCGAGGAACGCCCGGGTGAGGGTGGTGGCGGTGTGGACGGCGCTGGCGATGGCGTCCTCGGCGTCGAGGCGGAGCAGGTCGGTGAGGGTGAAGAGGGTCTCGGCGCTCATGACGACGGCGAGGTCCCGCTTCAGCTGGGCCAGCGTGGCGGGGTCGATTCCCGGGGCGTCCGCCAGAGGGGCGAGCGCGTGGTCGATGAGCCCGAGCCGCAGCGCAGGTCGGGTGGCGGCGGCCTCGGGGCGGGTGATGGTGGCCGCGATCATGGCGCGGGTGGCGCCCTGGTAGGCCACCACCTGCCGCAGCAGATGCTCCGTCGCGGCGGCGACGCGCTCCACCGGGTCGGTGGAGTCGGCAACCGCCCGCAGAGCCTGTTCCGGGGTGGGCCACTCGTCGGCCATCGACTCCCGGAGCAGGCTGGCCAGGTCGGGGAAGTACCGGTAGGCGGTGGCCTCGGAGACCAGGGCTGCCTTGGCGACCTCGGGCATGGTCACCTCGCGCCCGCTGCGCATCAGCTCGACCGCGGCCGACACGATCGCCACGCGGGTGCGCAGCTTCTGGTTGGCGCGGCCTTGGGCGCTCTGAGGTGTCTTCGGTTCCGTCTCCTGCACGACCCCACCATAGCAAGTGGACTCCAATGATGAGAGAGCACTTGCATGAACTCGTGCGACAGCTCTACAGTCATGAGAGTCGGCTCTCATGAAGGATTGGCCATGACACCAGACGTCTCCGTCGTCCCTCCCACTGGCGGAGAGGTGATCGACCTCGGGCGGGCCCGGATCCGCATCCTGGAGGACGGCACCACCACCGCACACCGGCTCGGGATCGCCGAGATCACCATCCCGCCGCACACCGAAGGACCGCCCCAACACCGCCACGCCCAGCACGACGAGGGCTTCTACGTGGTTTCCGGCACCGCCCGGTTCACCGTCGGCCACGACGTGCACGAGGCGCCCGCCGGAACGCTGGTCATGGTTCCCCCGGGTGCCCCGCACACCTTCGCCAACCCTGGCGATCAACCCCTGGTCATGATCAACACCTTCACCCCGGACCTGTACGTCCAGTACTTCCGGGACCTGCGCGACATGATCACCGGTGGCCGGACGATGACCCCGCAGAACACGGCCGAAGTGATGGACCGCTACGCCACGACCACCGTCACCGGTGCCACGGCCAATGCTGCCCCCCTGATCAGCGACAAGGAAGCCCGCCTATGACCGTCTCCGCCCCCACCAGCACGACCCGCACCATCGACCTGCACCACGGTCTCAGTGTCACCGTGCAGGAGTTCGGAGAGAACCGCGACGGCACCGGCGTACTGATGCTGCACGGTGGCGCCGGACCGCGCTCGATGGCCGGTTTCGCCGCCGGCATGTCCCAGCATGCCTACGTGGTCGTCCCGACCCACCCCGGCTTCGACGGTACGCCCCGCCCCGAGACCACCGACACCGTCGCCGACCTTGCCTCCGCCTATCTCGACCTGCTCGACGAACTGGGCCTGGACGGGGTGATGGTGGCCGGCAGCTCGGTCGGTGGCTGGATCGCCGCCGAGATGGGACTGCGCGACAACCACGGCAGGATCAGCGCACTGGTCCTGCTCGGCTCCACCGGCATCACCCCCGGGCCCCCGCTGGCCATCGCCAACCCCGCCGACCTCGGCCCGGTCCGCACCGGCGAACTGGCCTTCCACAACCCCGCCCTGCGCCCGAACCCTGCCGCGCTCAGCGACGAGCAGAAGGCGGTCATGGCCGCCAACCAGCGCACCCTGGCCCTGTATGCCGGCGACCCGTTCTGCCACGATCCCAAGCTGCGCGGCCGCCTGCACCGCGTCACCGTCCCGGTCCTGGTGCTCGCCGGCGAGCAGGACGGCATCGTCCCGCTGGAGTACGAGCGCGCGTTGGCCGACTCCTTCCCCCGTGCCACCTTCCGCCCGATCCCCGAGGTCGGGCACTTCCCCCACATCGAGCAGCCGGGCGTCGTGTTCGGCGCCATCGGCGACTTCGTGGCCACCGAGGTCAAGCCCGAAGGCAACTGACCGTCAACTTCCTTGGCAGCCACGGCTCGCCCGCTGGGCCGCGTGCGGCTGACCTTCACTCAGCGGGGCGGGTGACTGACGTTCCGGTGCGGCTCGCCGGCGCTTGCTCCTGTGGGCCCGTCGTGTCGCTGGCCGCGGGGCGGGCCCCCCCGCCACGCGGACCCCCCCCCACGGACCGGGGCCGCGTCCCCCCCCACCCCCGCCCCGCACCCGGACTGTAGATGGTGACAGGCCG
>NZ_JBHVVI010000155.1:0-18173 GCF_042883685.1 Kitasatospora sp. NPDC058190 | reverse complement strand
GACCGGATCCGGGCCGCGACCAGGCTATCCACAACGCCGATCAGGCGACCGTCGGCAGCGGCGGTTCGACGGCCAGCGGCTCGCTGGAGCGGGCGCGGTGCTGGGCCGCCCAGGAGGCGAGGGCCAGCGTGCAGGCGTGGTCCAGGTGGCGCAGCCCGGACCAGTCCAGCTCCACCGGCCGGTCGTCCGGCAGCCGTTCCAGGGTGTCCAGCAGCCGGGGCAGCCGCAGGAAGGTGGCGTTGCCGCTGAGCCGCACCCGGTGCAGCGGCCGGCCGGTCGGCAGCACCAGTTCCTCCACGGCGATCTGCAGGTGCGAGGTCTGCCAGGCGGACTTGGCCACCGCCAGCCCGATGCCGATCAGCACCCCCTCGAACAGGTCGGTGGCGATGATCGCCGCCGCCGTCACCCCGAGCACCAGCGCCTCGCCCCAATGCCCGCGGCACAGCCCGGCGATCCGGCGCAGCGGCACCAGCTTGGCTCCGGCGTGGACCAGGACGGCGGCCAGCGCGGTGAGCGGGACCAGCCCGAGCACGCCGGGCAGCAGCGCGGAGAACAGCAGCAGCCAGAGCCCGTGCAGGAAGCGCGAGGCCTTGGTGCGGGCGCCTGCCTGGACGTTGGCCGCGCTGCGCACGATCACCGCGGTCATCGGCAGCGCGCCGAGCAGCCCGCAGACGGTGTTGCCGAGGCCCTGGGCGGTGAGCTCCCGGTCGTAGTCGGTGCGCGGGCCGTGGTGCATCCGGTCGACGGCGGCGGCACTGAACAACGTCTCCGCGGAGGCGATCAGCGTGAAGGCGACGACGGTGCCGAGCCCGGCGGTGCCGGCCAGCGCGCCCAGCGAGTCGCGTTCGGGCAGGTGGACGACGTCGAGCAGGCCGGCGACCCGGACCCGGGCCACCGGCAGGTCGGCCGCGGCGGTGACGGCGGCGGCCAGGCCGACCGCGGCCAGCGGCGCGGGGACGGTACGGGCCAGCCGCCCGGGCAGGTGCTTCCAGGCGACGAGCACCAGAAGGGTGCCCAGGCCCAGGGCGACGGCGCTCGGATTGGCCGCGGCGGTGGCCGCGTCCGTCGCCAGGGCAGGCACCCCGGCGATCTTCTCCGAGCCGGTGGCCGGGGCACGGCGGTCGGCGAGCGCGTAGAGCTGGCCGAACAGCAGGGTCAGCCCGATGCCGGCCAGCATGCCGTGCACCACGGAGGCGGACATCGCCCGGAACCAGCGGCCGAGTCGCAGGGCGCCCATGGCCAGCTGGAGCAGGCCGGTGCCGAGCACCAGCAGGCCGAGCGCCCCTGCGCCGAAGCGCTGGACGGCGTCGGCGACCAGCACGGTCAGCCCGGCGGCGGGCCCGCTGACCTGGAGGCTGCTGCCGGGCAGCGCGCCGACGACCAGGCCGCCGACGATACCGGTGACCAGGCCCAGTTCGGCCGGGACTCCGGAGGCGACGGCCACCCCGACGCAGAGCGGGAGGGCGACCAGGAACACCACCAGCGAGGCGGGCAGGTCCTGCCGCCAGGGGACGGCGCGCAGCGCGGCGAGCGGGGGCCGGCGGCGGCCCGGCGGGGCGTTCTTCCGGGGGCGGCCCGGCGGGCTCTTGCGCCGGCGCGGCGGTCGGTTCACCCGGTCACCGCCGGGGGTCGGGCAGAGGTGCAGCGCATGGGGACGTTCCTTCCGCGCGCCCGCCGCTGCGGGCACGCCGTGACAGGGCCGGGAGTGGCAAGGGCCGGGAGCGGCCGGGCAGGGAGCGGTACGGCCGGAACCGGCGAGGAGTGGCAAGGAGGAGGCGGGGCGAAGAGGCGGTGAGGACCGCACGGTGGGGGGCGCCAGCGGTACGGCCGCGCGTCCGGGCGGGCCGGAGGGCGGCGGCGGGTGTCGGGTCGGTGCGGCCAGGGGGTGCGGTGCGTCCTCCGCTCGGTGCGGCGGACCGGGCGCGCTGGTCCTGGACGGGACCGCCGACGGATTCCCCTGCTCCCCGGCGCTCCCGAACCCCCCTGCCGCGGCCTCAGTTGGACGTCACGGGCCCGGCGTGCCACCGACGGTACCCAGGTCGGCGGGGCGGGCCGACCTCGAGCACCACCCCTTCACCCGCCTTGCACACCGGGTGCGCTTTCCGGGCCGGAACGTCCGCTTCCCCGGGTACACCAGCGCGAACACGGCTCAGACGTGCGAACCCTCGCCGCTCAGCCGCCCCCGCCCGGCACCCCATCCCACCACGCCCGACTTCCACATTCTGTTGAAATCCCCCTTGACGCTCCGACGGACCCGACCCTACCTTGTTTCCACATACAGAAACCGTTCTTCCGTATGGTGGAATTCAGGAGATGAGCCCTCCGAGCCACTGCGGGCCGACGCAGGAGAGACCCGATGCCTCGTATGACAGCCGCCCGCGCGGCCGTGGAGATCCTCAAGCTCGAAGGCGTTGAGGTCGCCTTCGGCGTGCCGGGCGCCGCCATCAACCCCTTCTACGCCGCCCTCAAGGCCTCGGGCGGGATCAAGCACACCCTGGCCCGGCACGTCGAGGGCGCCTCCCACATGGCCGAGGGCTTCACCCGCGCCAAGGCCGGCAACATCGGCGTGTGCATCGGCACCTCGGGCCCGGCCGGCACCGACATGATCACCGGCCTGTACTCGGCGATCGCCGACTCCATCCCGATCCTGTGCATCACCGGCCAGGCGCCCGTCGCCCGGCTGCACAAGGAGGACTTCCAGGCCGTCGACATCGCCTCGATCGCCAAGCCCGTCACCAAGGCCGCGACCACCGTCCTGGAGGCCGCCCAGGTCCCCGGCGTGTTCCAGCAGGCCTTCCACCTGATGCGCTCCGGCCGTCCGGGCCCGGTCCTGATCGACCTGCCGATCGACGTCCAGCTGACCGAGATCGACTTCGACCCGGAGGCCTACCAGCCGCTGCCGGTCTACAAGCCGACCGCCAACCGGATCCAGATCGAGAAGGCCATCGCGCTGCTCCAGGAGTCCGAGCGCCCGCTGATCGTGGCCGGCGGCGGCGTCATCAACGCCGACGCCTCCGAGCTGCTGCTGGAGTTCGCCGAGCTGACCGGCGTCCCGGTCGTCCCGACCCTGATGGGCTGGGGCATCGTCCCGGACGACCACGAGCTGAACGCCGGCATGGTCGGCCTGCAGACCTCGCACCGCTACGGCAACGAGAACTTCCTCGCCTCCGACTTCGTCCTCGGCATCGGCAACCGCTGGGCCAACCGCCACACCGGCGGCCTGGACGTCTACACCGCGGGCCGCACGTTCGTCCACGTGGACGTCGAGCCGACCCAGATCGGCAAGATCTTCGCCCCCGAGCTCGGCATCGCCTCCGACGCCAAGGCCGCCCTGGAGCTGTTCGTCCAGGTCGCCGAGGAGCTCAAGGCCGCCGGCCGGCTCAAGGACCGCAGCGAGTGGGCCGCCTCCACCCAGGAGCGCAAGGCCAAGCTGCAGCGCCGCACCCACTTCGACAACGTGCCGCTCAAGCCGCAGCGCGTGTACGAGGAGATGAACAAGGCCTTCGGCCCGGAGACGCGCTACGTCACCACCATCGGCCTGTCGCAGATCGCCGGCGCCCAGATGCTGCACGTCTACAAGCCGCGCCACTGGATCAACTGCGGCCAGGCCGGCCCGCTCGGCTGGACCATCCCGGCCGCGCTCGGCGTCGCCACCGCCGACCCCGAGGGCCAGATCGTCGCGCTCTCCGGCGACTACGACTTCCAGTTCATGATCGAGGAGCTGGCGGTCGGCGCCCAGCACCGGATCCCGTACGTCCACGTCCTGGTGAACAACTCCTACCTGGGCCTGATCCGCCAGGCGCAGCGCAACTTCGACATCGACTTCCAGGTCAAGCTGGAGTTCGAGAACATCAACGCCCCCGAGCTGGGCGTCTACGGCGTGGACCACGTCAAGGTCGCCGAGGGCCTGGGCTGCAAGGCGATCCGGGTCACCGAGCCCGAGGGTCTGCTGCCCGCGTTCGAGGAGGCCAAGAAGCTGGCCGCCGAATTCCGCGTCCCGGTCGTGGTCGAGGCCATCCTGGAGCGGGTCACCAACATCTCGATGGCCGCCGCCGACATCGACAAGGTCAACGAGTTCGAGGAGCTCGCCACCCTCCCCGAGCACGCGCCGACCGCGATCAAGCCGCTGGCCCTCTGACCGGTCGGCACTCCGACCCCGTGGGGATGCGGGGGCGTACGAGCCGCTCCGTACGCCCCCGCGCAGGCGGAACACCGGCGGTGCCGCAACGGTTGAGCTGTCCGGGGCCGCTACCGTGTGCCCGGGCGACACCCCCTGCCAACCTGCCGAAAGGACCACCACCGTGAGCCTGTACGACATCCCGCTGCGCACCCTCGCCGGCGAGGCCGCCTCCCTGGCCGACTACAAGGGCAAGGCGCTGCTGATCGTCAACGTCGCCTCCAAGTGCGGCCTGACCCCGCAGTACACCGGCCTGGAGAACCTCCAGAAGCGCTACGCCGAACGCGGGTTCACCGTGCTGGGCTTCCCGTGCAACCAGTTCGCCGGGCAGGAGCCGGGCAGCGCCGAGGAGATCCAGAGCTTCTGCTCCACCACCTACGGCGTGACCTTCCCGCTGTTCGAGAAGATCGACGTCAACGGCGCCGACCGGCACCCGCTGTACCAGCGGCTGACCGAGGTGGCCGACGCCGAGGGCCAGGCCGGGGACGTCGGCTGGAACTTCGAGAAGTTCCTGATCTCGCCGGACGGCACCGTCGTCGCGCGTCTGCGTCCGCGCGTCGAGCCGGAGTCGGACGAGCTGATCGCCGCGATCGAGGCCGTGCTGCCGGCCTGAGCACACGCACGACGAAGGCCCGGGGCTCGCAGCTCCGGGCCTTCGCGCTCGCGCACGCTCGGAAACGCGGCCCGGGATCTCCTCGGGGCGGGGCTCCGCACCTAACCGAGTGCCGGAGGGTGCTCGACCGGACGGCGTCCCCAGGCCGAGATCAGCGGCGCGAGTGTCAGGTCGAGTTCGCCCGCGTGGATGGCGGCCAGGTGCGCGTCGATCTCGGCGTCGTCGGCCAGGCCGGCCGCGAGCAGCTCGCCGCGCACGTGCCGGATGGTCGCCGCCTCCAGCCGGTCGCAGGCCGACCCGCCGACCGGGAAAGTGCCCGCCGCGGCGACGTCCACCAAGCCGGCCTCACGCAGTGCCCGCGGCAGTGTCCGGCCGTAACGCAGGTCCGCGCCGCGGCTCTTCAGCAGCTCCCGGACCGCGTCGCGCAGCCGGTTGGCCCGCCGCTGCGCGGGGCCGCTGTCGTCCAGGCATGCCAGAGGCTGCAGAGCCGTGTCGGCGTCCTCGACCAGCAGCCAGCCGCCGGGCCGTAGCGCTGCCGCCATCGTGGCCAACGCGCGAGCCCGGTCGGGTACATGGACCAGCACGAGCCGGGCGTGCACCAGATCGAACGTCCCCGGCTCCGGGGGCGGATCAGCGGCGACGTCGTGCTGGCGCACCTCGTACCCGTCGCCCGCCTTCAGCCAGGACGGGTCGATGTCCGTGGCCAGCACGTACCCGGTCGGACCGACGGCCGCCGCGAGCGCCTCCGGGATGCCGGGGCCACCGGCCCCCACTTCCCAGCAGCGCGAGCCGGCCCCGACCCCCAGTCGATCGACGTGCCCGCGCGTCACAGCGTCGAACAGCTCGGCCAGCCAGACGAACCGCTCGCCCGCCTCGGCGCGCGCGTTGTCCAGCAGGTACCCGTGGGCGGGAGCGGGCTCTCCACCGAGCGCGGCGGTCCCGCCGGTCGGATCCGGTCGGCCACCGACGTGCGGCGGGCGGGGCGAGGAAGTCATGACGACATGGTCGACCTTCCCGGGCCACCAGCGCCACGAGGACGGGAGAGTGATGTCTCACACAGCCGGCGAACCTCGCACGTCCTACACCACGGTTCCGCACCGGCCCGCCCAGGAAGACCGGTGCGGGCCTTCTGTGCTCGTAGCCTCATCCGTGGTCTCAACAAGGCCGCTTCGATTGCGGAGCGGGGGCTTCGCGCTTCGCGAGGAACTCAGCCCCTGGATGCCGCGCGCCGGGCTGCCGTGGTGCCCCGCCACTGGGCGCGGTACGCGGTGGGGGTGAGCTGGACCCGGCGCAGCAGGTGCTGGCGCAGCGAGTCCGGGCTGCCCAGGCCGCTGCGTTCGGCGACCTGGTCGACGGGAAGAGTCGTGGTTTCCAGCAGCTCGCGGGCCCGGTCGACGCGCTGGTGCAACAGCCACTGCAGTGCGGTGAGGCCGGTTTCGGCCTGGAACCGGCGAGTCAGGGTCCGCACGCTGGTGTGCGCGTGTTCGGCCAGGTCGGCAAGAGTGAGGGGCTCATCGAGGCGGTCCATCGCCCAGGCCCTCGTTTCGGCCAGGGAGAACGCGCGGGTCGAGGGAACCGGCGAGGTCACCGTCTGGGTCTGGTCTCCGATGCGAGTCGGGGCCAGCAGCGTCAGCCGGGCTGCGGCGTTGGCCACTGCCGCGCCGTGGTCCGAGCGGATCAGATGCAGGCAGAGGTCCATGCCCGCGGCCAGGCCCGCAGCGGTGAACACGTGCCCGTCCTCGACGAAGAGGACGTCGCCGACAACGTCCACCTCGGGAAAGCGGGCGACGAGTTCCCCGGAGAAGGGCCAGTAGGTCGTGGCGCGGCGACCGTCCAGCAGGCCGGCCTGCGCCAGCACGAAGGCGCCGGTACAGATCGACGCGATACGACTGCCGGTCGCCGCTGCGCGGCGCACGGCGTCGAGCACGCGCGGATCGGCGTCGCTGCGCGCCCCGGTGCCGGTGACGATCACCGTGTCGGCCGTGTCCACGATGTCCAGCCCGTGGGGGATCGAGACCTGGAGGCTGCCCAGGGTTTCCACGAGGCCGGGCTCTGACGTGCCGACACGTACCTCGTAGCCCGGTGCGTCGTCCACCTGCACCGCCCCGAAGACGAGTTCCGGGATGGACAGGTCGAAGGCCGTGGCCGGGGGGACGACCAGGACGGCGACTCGGTGCATGGTGGCCAGAACCTCCGGTTCGTTGTCCTCTTCCCTGGTGGCCGCGCCGCCACCGATGGCGGAGGCTGGACGGGCACGGCCGCTTGAGCTGCAACTCCTCACTGCGGCCTGGGCATTCCCTTGTCACTCACCACGCTTTCCGGGGGTTTTCATGTCCCGCCATGTCGTCATGGGAGCCGGTCCCACCGGCCGCGCCGTCGCCGCACTACTCGTGGGGCGCGGTGTGCCGGTACGTCAGATCACGCGCCGCGGCACCGGCTTGGAACACCCGCTGGTCGAACGGGTCGCTGCCGACGCCCGTGATGTCGACCGCCTGGTCGGGCTCGTTGGGGGGGCCGAGGTGTTGATCAACTGCGCGATGCCTCCGTACGACCGTTGGATCACCGATGCACCGCCTCTCGCGGCCGCACTGCTGACCGCTGCGGAGCATGCGGGCGCACGCTACGTGATGCTCGGGAACCTCTACGGGTACGGGCACGTGGACGGGCCCATCACCGAGGACCTGCCGATGGCGCCCGTCTCGGCCAAGGGCCGGGTGCGCGCCCGGATGTGGCTGGACGCCCTGGCCGCCTACGAGGCGGGGCGCGTGGAGGTCACCGAGGTGCGCGCGGCAGGGTTCCTGGGCGAGGGGGTGCTGAGTCCCTTCACGCTGTCGGTCGCCCCACAGGTGCTGGCCGGCGAGGTGGCGTCCTATCCCGGACGTCTCGATGTACCGCAGTCCTGGTCGTACGTCGGGGACGTGGCCTCGGCACTGGTGGCCGCCGCCCATGACACCCGCTCCTGGGGACGGGCTTGGCACGTGCCGGCGGCGAACATCCCCGTGCGTGAACTGGCGGAACGCTTCGCCAAGCTGACAGCCTCCCCCGATCCGCGCCTGGAGCGTCTCGACCGCGATGCGCTCCTCACGCTCGCGGAGCGCAACCCCCTCTTCGGCGAACTCGTCGAGATGCTGTACGCCACCGAGAACCCACACGTCCTCGACTCGACCGACACGGAGCACGCGCTCGGCGTCGCCCCTACCGCCCTGGACGAGGCGCTGCTTGCCACGGCGCGAGGTCTGGCGAGGTAGGGAGACGACACGGCCTGGCCGAACCCACACCCCCTCCCGCGCCCGCGCACGCCCGGGAGGGGGATCACGGCAGCAGCAGCGTGGTGCCCGGCGGGAGTTCGCCGCTGCGGGCCGCGTCGCGCAGGTGGGCCAGCAGGGTGGTGTGCAGCGCCTCGGCGGCGCGGGTGAGCGGCACCTCGTGGGCGTGCGCCACGGCGATGGTGCGCGCCAGGCCCGGCCCGGCGAACGGGGTGACGGTCAGGCCCGAGCGGGCCGCCACCATGCCGGGCAGCACGGCCGGTCCGAGCCCGGCCCGGACGAAGCCCAGCACCGCGTCCATCTCGCCGCCCTCCACCGCGAACTCCGGCTCGAACCCGGCCGCCCGGCAGGCCGCCAGGGTCGCCTCCCGCAGGTCGTAGCCCTCCCGGAACATCACCAGCGGCCGTCCCTTGAGCTCGGCCACCCGCACCGTGCGCCGGGCGCGCCCGGCGGCGGCGACCAACACCAGCTCCTCGTGCAGCAGTTCGGTGACCGCGAGGGCGGGCGCCGCCTCCCCGCTCGGCGGGGTGATGATCAGCGCGAGGTCCAGCTCCCCCGCCGCCAGCCAGCGCACCAGGTCGCGCGAGCCGCCCTCGCGCACCCCCAGCGCCACGCCCGGGTAGCGGTCCCGGAAGACCCGCAGCACGTCCGGCACCAGGCTGGTGCACAGGCTCGGCGGCGCGCCCAGCCGCACCCGACCGCGGCGCAGCTGCACCGTCTCCTGGACGGCGAGGCGGGCGCTCTCGGTGTCCGCGAGGATGCGCCGGGCCAGCGGCAGCAGGGCGTCCCCGGCGTCGGTCAGCGCGATGTTGCCCCGGGTGCGGTGGAACAGCTCGGCACCCAACTCCCGTTCCAGCGCCCGGATCTGCTGTGACAGTGACGGCTGCGCCACGTGCGCGGCCTCGGCCGCCCGGGTGAAGTGCCGGGTCTCGGCGACGGCCAGGAAGTAGCGGAGTTGCTGGAGCTGCACAGGACCAGGTTAATCCGCGTCGATAGGCCATGGCTATCGTCACCAGCCACATCATGTCTTGGACGCACCCTGGCGACCGTCCCTACCGTTGCCGACATGACAACCGCGACGCGGACGGGCCGGCATCCGTCCACCCTGCTGACCCTGTGGCGGTCGACCGTCGGCAAGAAGGCGGTCATGGCCGTCAGCGGACTGGTCATGCTGCTGTACCTGGTCGCGCACATGCTGGGGAACCTCAAGGTGTTCTTCGGCCCGGACGAGATCAACGGCTACGCGCACTGGCTGCGCACGCTCGGCGAGCCCTTCCTGCGCTACGAGTGGTTCCTGTGGATCGCCCGGGCCGGCCTGCTGGCCGCCGTCGTGCTGCACGGCGTGTCCGCGTACCAGCTGAGCCGCCGCGACCTGGCCGCCCGCCCGAGCAAGTACGTGCACCAGCGCCGGCGCGCCGGCTACGCGACCCGGACCATGCGCTGGGGCGGGGTGATCCTGGGGCTGTTCATCGTCTGGCACATCCTCGACCTCACCACGCTCACGGTGAACCCGGTCGCCGAGCACGGGCACGTGTACCAGAACGTGGTGGGCACCTTCGGCCGCTGGTACAGCGACGTGATCTACATCGTCGCGATGCTGGCCCTGGGCTTCCACATCCGGCACGGCTTCTGGAGCGCCGCGCAGACCCTCGGCGCCAACAACGCCCGCCGCGACAAGGCGCTGAAGCTGGCCGCCAACGGCCTGGCGCTGGTGCTGACGGCCGGCTTCCTGTCCGTCCCCGTGGCCGTGATGTTCGGAGTGGTGAAATGAGCTACCTGGAGTACACCCTCGGCGAGGCGGTCGCCGACACCAAGGCCCCCGCCGGGCCGATCGAACAGCGCTGGGACCAGCGGCGGTTCGACGCCAAGCTGGTCAACCCGGCCAACCGGCGCAAGCACACCGTGATCGTGGTCGGCACCGGCCTGGCCGGCGGCGCGGCCGGCGCCACGCTCGCCGAACAGGGCTACCACGTCGTCCAGTTCTGCTTCCAGGACTCCCCGCGGCGCGCTCATTCGATCGCCGCCCAGGGCGGCATCAACGCGGCCAAGAACTACCGCAACGACGGCGACTCGATCCGCCGGCTGTTCTACGACACCGTCAAGGGCGGCGACTTCCGCGCCCGCGAGTCCAACGTGCACCGGCTCGCCCAGGTGTCGGTGGAGATCATCGACCAGTGCGTGGCCCAGGGCGTGCCCTTCGCCCGCGAGTACGGCGGCCTGCTGGACACCCGCTCCTTCGGCGGCGTGCAGGTCTCCCGGACCTTCTACGCCCGCGGCCAGACGGGTCAGCAGCTGCTGCTCGGCGCCTACCAGGCGCTGTCCCGGCAGATCGCCGCCGGGAACGTGGAGCTCCACCCGCGCACCGAGATGCTCGACCTGCTGGTGGTCGACGGCCGGGCCCGCGGCATCGTCGCCCGCGACCTCGTCACCGGCGAGATCCGCAGCTACACCGCGGACGCCGTGGTGCTCGCGACCGGCGGCTACGGCAACGTCTTCTACCTCTCCACCAACGCCAAGAACTCCAACACCACCGCGATCTGGCGCGCCCACCGGCGCGGCGCCTACTTCGCCAACCCGTGCTTCACCCAGATCCACCCGACCTGCATCCCGCGCTCCGGCGACCACCAGTCCAAGCTCACCCTGATGAGCGAGTCGCTGCGCAACGACGGTCGGATCTGGGTGCCCAAGGCCAAGGGCGACAACCGCCCGCCCGGACAGATCCCGGAGGAGGAGCGGGACTACTACCTGGAGCGGATCTACCCCGCCTTCGGCAACCTGGTGCCGCGCGACATCGCCTCCCGGGCCGCCAAGAACGTCTGCGACGAGGGCCGCGGCGTCGGCCCCGGCGGGCAGGGCGTGTACCTGGACTTCGCGGACGCCATCCGCCGGATGGGCCGGGACGCGGTGGAGGCCAAGTACGGCAACCTCTTCGAGATGTACGAGCGGATCACCGCCGAGGACCCGTACCGGGTGCCGATGCGGATCTACCCGGCGATCCACTACACGATGGGCGGGCTCTGGGTCGACTACGACCTGCAGACCAGCATCCCGGGTCTGTTCGCGGTCGGCGAGGCCAACTTCTCCGACCACGGCGCCAACCGGCTCGGCGCCAGCGCGCTGATGCAGGGCCTCGCCGACGGCTACTTCGTGCTGCCGCCCACCCTCAACGACTATCTGGCCCGCAACCCGCTGGCCGCCGTGCCCGCCGACCACCCGGTGCTCACCGAGGTCGAGGCGCAGGTCGAGGACCGGCTCAACCTGATCCTCGCCGTCAACGGCGACCGCACCCCGGACTCCTTCCACCGCGAACTCGGCGAACTGCTCTGGGACGAGTGCGGGATGGCCCGCGACGAGGCCGGGCTGAAGCGGGCGCTGGAGCGGATCCCGCAGCTGCGCGAGGAGTTCTGGCGCCGGATCAAGGTGCCCGGCACCGGGCAGGAGCTCAACCAGTCGCTGGAGAAGGCCAACCGGCTGGTCGACTACTTCGAGCTGGCCGAGCTGATGTGCCTGGACGCGCTGCACCGGGCCGAGTCCTGCGGCGGCCACTTCCGCACCGAGAGCCAGACCCCCGAGGGCGAGGCCGCCCGGCGCGACGAGGAGTTCACCTACGCCGCCGCCTGGGAGTTCACCGGCACCGGCGAGGCACCCGTCCTCCACCGCGAGGCCCTCGACTTCGAGTACGTCCATCCCACCCAGCGGAGCTACGCATGAACCTCACCCTGCGCATCTGGCGCCAGGCGGGCCCGGACGCACCCGGGTCGATGACCACCTACCAGGTCAGCGGGATCAGCCCGGACATGTCCTTCCTGGAGATGCTCGACACCCTCAACGAGGAGCTGATCACCCGCGGCGACCTGCCGGTCGCCTTCGACCACGACTGCCGCGAGGGCATCTGCGGCGCCTGCGGCATGGTCATCAACGGCCAGGCGCACGGCCCCGAGCGGACCACCACCTGCCAGCTGCACATGCGGCACTTCAAGGACGGCGACACCATCGACGTCGAGCCCTGGCGGGCGGCGGCCTTCCCCGTGGTCAAGGACCTGGTGGTGGACCGCTCGGCCTTCGACCGGATCATCGGCTCCGGCGGCTACATCACCGCGCCCACCGGCAGCGCCCCCGAGGCGCACGCCACGCCCGTCCCCAAGGAGGCCGCGGACACCGCCTTCGAGCACGCGGAGTGCATCGGCTGCGGCGCCTGCGTGGCCGCCTGCCCGAACGGCTCGGCGATGCTGTTCACCTCCGCCAAGGTGGTGCACCTCAACGTGCTGCCGCAGGGCGCTCCCGAACGCGCCAGCCGGGTACGGAACATGGTCTCGGCGATGGACGCCGAGGGCTTCGGCGGCTGCACCAACACCGGCGAGTGCGCCACCGCCTGCCCCAAGGGCATCCCGCTGCCCAGCATCGCGGCGATGAACCGGGAGTTCCTGCGGGCCGCCCGTAGTTGACACCTCCCCATGGTCGGTCGGCCCCTCGCACAGGTGCTCGTGCGGGGGGCCGACACCGTCTACGGCGGCGCGTACGGGGGCAGTTCACGCTCCCCGTACGGGTGGTGGATCTCCGGGAGCGGTGCTGCGACGCGGGAAATCGCGCTACGGTGGACCTCCGCTACGGGAGGACGGCATATGCCCCAGGTTCAGTCCTGCTCCGGCTGCGGCGGGTCCGGGGGGACCCAGAAGACCGAGGCAACGGTCGAACTGGACGAGGAAGGAAGCATGGTGCCCAGGATCCACACCTTCTGGTCGCCCTGCGGTCGGTGCCACGGATCCGGGACGGTGATCGTCGGATGAGGTTGGTCTTCGAATGCGTCGAGTGCGGTGGGCACTACCTACCGCCGGAGGGCATGGTCTACCCGGACGGGCCGGCGTCGCCGCTCTGGTGCTCCTCCTGTCAGACCGTCAAGCGCACGGCGGGCGAGCCGGAGGATCCACTGCTCGCCCGGATCGCGCTGGCCGCCGCCCGGGCCGCGCTCGCCCGGCGGGCCGCCGAGGGCGTTGAGCCGACCCCCGGGCGCGGCGACGTCCGCCCGTCCCGGCCGCCGCTGTCGCGCCGGGCGCGCTCGGGGCCGGGTGGGGTGCGCAGCAGGCTGGGCTGAACCGGGGGGCAGAGCCCGACCCGGCGGTCGAACGAGGCATCGCGGATCTTCTGACGTCACGTCAAAGTTCGTCCACGGCACCAAACTTGTGCATGGCTCAAACATGCTGGTTTATTGTCGTACCTCGTTTGCGAGCCTTGGGGGGCGCCATGCAGCCGACCGAACCGGCTGGCTCGACCTGGGCCGGACACACCGGCCCCACGCCGTTCATCCCACCGCCACCGCCGCCGCCTCCACCAGCGGCCGCACCGATGCCGCCACCGGTGTTCTCACCCACCCGGCGCACCATCCGGGTGGCCGTGACCAAGCGCATCCTCTGGGTCGGGGAAGCGGCGTACCCGCTGGCGACCGTCGCCCGGGCGAGCATCACGATCATCGTGCCGGACAAGTTCGGCGCGATCGGACGTCTCTTCAAGTTCGCGGGAACGGTCCTCACGGCCGCGTTCCTGCTCAATGCTGCCAACAACGCCGCCGCCGGCGCACTGGGCGGCGGCCAGCCGGGCTCCGACTCGGGGTGGCCCGTGGTGCTGGCGCTGGTCGCCGTGGTGCTCTACTTCGTGTTCGTCACCCTTCCGGTCCTGCGCCAGAACCGCCTGTACGCACTGACCGTCGACACGGCGGGACCGCCGACCGCGCTGCTGGCCTGGGAATCGCCGGGGCCCGCGTACGAACTGCAGGCCGCCGTCGCGCGGGCGATCGAGAACCCGCAGATCGAGTTCCAGCAGTTCGTCAGCAGCATCATCGTCGACCTGCGGCACTACCAGTTCGGCGACAGCGTCAACATCTACGGCGGCAACGGCAACACGGGAGTCAGCAAATGAGCGGCAGCAACCCGCAGTTCCACATAGGTGACAGCGTCACCATCCACGGCGGCCACCACAACGTCGGCGTCCAGCACAACAACGGCCAGGCCGGCGAGGCCCTGCCGCCCGAGATCGCCGCGATGTTCGCCCAGCTCGCCGCCGTGGTGGCCGAATTGGCGCGCGACTCGCGGGTGCACGAGGAGGACCGGCAGAGCCTCACCGAAGCCCTCCCCGTGCTGCGCGACCCGGCCTCCGAGGAGCGGCGCGGCTGGCGCAACACCCTCCTCCTGCTGGCCGGCGTGACGCAGAGCATCGGCGAGGCCGCCGCGCCCGCGCTGGGCCTGGCGAACCAGCTCCTGGCCCTGATCAGCGGCTGACCGGCCTGACCGGGCCGGTCGGGCGGTGTCCGCGAGGGGACAGGTCACCAGGTCCTGCTCAGAACAACGCCTCCTGGGTGTCCGGCGCCGGCGGACGGACCCGCTCCTCCAGGCCCAGGCCCTCGGAGCCGCGGCCGGTGACCGGGGTGAGCGTCCAGCCGGTGAGCCGCCGGGTGTCCAGCAGCAGCGGGCTGGAGCCGTCCGGCTGGTCGAGGAACAGGTGCCGCCCGACCGGCGGGCGCAGGGTGCCCGCCACCACCGCCCCGGCGACCAGCCCGGTGATCTCGCGGTAGGCCTCGGGGGCGCCCGCACCCAGGCCGTAGCGCTCGACGTGGTCCACCACCGGGCGGTCGGCGAACAGCTCCAGGGCGTGGCCGTCCAGCAGTCGGTGCGCCCGGGCACGGGCCTCGGTGAGCACGGTACGGCGGTACGGGGCGTCGCCGTGCGCCCACCAGTGATCCGTTTTCAGCCGGGACGTGAAGCGCTCGCGGGCCATCCCCGAGGCGGCGACGGTGAGTTCGGCGCGGCGGATCGCGGGCAGGCCGCCGCGCGCGGTGAACGCGTAGGCCAGCGCGCCCTGTTCGAGCAGCCGGCTGTCGCCGCGCTGCTCGGCGGTCAGGCCGACCTTCAGCAGGCCCTCGCCGAACCAGGCGAGGTAGAGCAGGTAGGTGCGGCCGTCGTCCAGGATCTGGTCCCGGGCCAGGGCCAGGCCGCGGTCCACGCTCTGGCAGGCCGGGCACTGCGTCGCGCTGCCGCCGGGGTCGATCGCCGCGTGGTGCGGGCACGGCGTGCGCTCCGTCGCGCCGGCCAGCCAGGCCCCGACGCAGCGGCGCGGGCCGCCGAGCAGCCAGCCGACCTCGACACCCGGCGCGACGACGCGCTCGTGCACCCGGGCGCCGCGCACGGCGCCGAGCAGGGCCCGGCCGTCGTGCCAGCTCAGGCCGGTGGAGACCCAGCCGGCGGGCCGGTCCGGGTGCTGCGGTGCGGGGACCGTCACGGGCATCCCTCCCTGGAGGTCTTCGATCCGGTGAGGCTACCCGGCGCCACTGACAGCGGCGACTTCACCCCGGAAATGCTCACCCACGCCACCATCTGCTGGGCCACCAACGCCATCGGCACCTCGATCCGGCACTACGCCAATGCCGACCGCCGCCCGTGGACGCCCTCGCACGACCGCCGCCCGGGCCGAAGCCCCGCAGGTCGTAGGCGCTTGGCCGGGTGGGCTGTCCACGTTCTATTGTGGCGGGCGCGGTCGGCGGTGTTGCCGGGAGGTGGCGTGGGCGGCCGGGTCGGTGCGGAGCGCGAAGGGGTGGATGGTGGCGGGGCGGCGGAACAGCGGGGTGCTGGCGGTCTGGGCGGAAGCGCAGCGGCAGCAGCAGCGTCGGGAGGAGGCCCGTTGGCGCGCCGAGGCGGCGGAGTTGCGGCGGCACGAGCGTGCGCAGCGCGAGGCGCAGCGGGCGGCCGCCCGTGACGAACGGGAGGCGCAGCGCGCCTACCAGCAGTCGCGGGAGGCGGAGGCGGCCCGGCAGACGGCCGAACTGGACGCCCGGGTCGAGGAGTTGCGCGGGCTGCTGGCGGCCGGGCTGGCCGCGCCGGGGTTCGGGCCGCAGGCGTTGTTGGCGCCGCGTCCGGTGCCGCCGTTCGATCCGGGCCCGCTGGGTGAGCCGGTGCCGATGCCCGACCAGACCTCCGCCGCGTACCACGTGCCGCCGCCGGACGCGGCGCAGGCCCGCAATGTCGGGGTGCGCCGGCAGTACGAGCAGTACGTCGCCCAGGCCCGGGCCCGGTTCGAGCAGGACTGGTACGCCGCGCAGGCGCGGGAGGCGGACCGGCAGCGCCGGCTGGCCGCGTACCACCAGGAGTACCTGGCCTGGGCGGAGCGCTTCCGCCGCGAGGAGGAGTCGCGCGGGGCCGGGACCGAGGAGTTGCTGCGGCGGCTGCGGGCGGGTGAGCCGGAGGCCGTGCAGGAGTACTTCACAGCCGGCCTGTACGCCTCGGCGGCCTGGCCGGAGGGCTTCCCGCACCGGCTGGTGGCGGCCTGGGAGGCGACGAGCCGTCAGCTGGTGGTGAACTGGGAGCTGCCCGGTCCGGACGTGGTGCCGGCCGCCTCCCGGGTGCGCTACGTGAAGGCGGACGACCGCGAGGCCGAGGTGGCCCGCCCGGCGACCGAGCGCAAGGCGCTGTACCGGGAGGTGCTGGCGCAGTCGGCGCTGCGGGTCGCGGTGGAGCTGTTCCGGGCGGACCGCGACGGGATGCTGGACTCGGTGGTGCTGAACGGTTTCGTCCTCGGCATCGACCCGGCGACCGGCCGGGAGGCGGAGCGCTTCCTGTCCACGCTGACCGTGACCCGGGCCGAGTTCGCCGGGCTGGCGCTGGACCGGGTGGCGCCGGTGGAGTGCTTCCAGGGCCTGGGCGGCAAGCTGTCCGCCCGCCCGGAGCGGTTGGACGAGGTGAAGCCGGACCGGCTGCCGGAGACGGTCGGCGGCAGTCTGGCCGGGCACGGCGGCGAGGACGAGCCGGACCTGTTCGAGATGGACCCGATCGAGTTCGAGGAGCTGATCGCCGAGCTGTTCCGGCTGCGCGGTTTCCGGGTGATGACCACGGCCCGCAGCGGCGACGTCGGGGTGGACGTGATCGCCGAGGACCTGGACCCGGTGACCGGCGGCAAGATCGTGATCCAGGCCAAGCGCTACAAGAAGACCGTCCCGCCGACGGCCGTGCGCGACCTGGAGTCCACCGTCCGCCACCACGGCGCGATCAAGGGCATCCTGGTCACCACCGCGGGCTTCGGCCGCGGCTCGTACAGCTACATCGAGGGCAAGCCGCTGACCCTGCTGAGCGGCCCGGAGCTGGTCGAGCTGCTGGCCGAGCAGGGACTGCGCGGCCGCCTCGGCGGCGGGAGCGCCCCGGCCCCGGAGCAGCCCCGCGAGGAGCGGACCCGCGAGGAGCAGGCCGCCGCCGGGAGCACCCTCACGGTCAGCTGGCAGAGCCGCACCGCCGGCGGGGACGCGGTGGAGCTGGACGTGACCGCCTTCCTCTGCGCCAAGGGCCGGGTGCTGAGCGACGAGCACTTCGTGTTCTTCAACAACCCGCAGGACCCGGACGGCGCCGTCCGGCTGCACCCGACCCGCTCGGTGCCGGGCGAGCCGACCCGGGCGGCCCGGCTGAGCGTGGACCTGCACCGGCTGCCGGCGGCCGTCGACGAGGTGGTGGTCGCCGTCTCCACCGAGGAGGAGGAGCCCCCGGCGCTGCCGCTCGGCTACGTGTACGGGCTCGCCGTCGTCGCCTCGTACGGGCCGGGTGCGGCCGGGCCGGCCAAGTGGCCGGGCGCCAACGGCGGCATCCCGGACTCGGCGATGCTCCTCGGCTCCTTCCAACGGGCCGACGGCGGCTGGCAGTTCACCACCTCGGGCCACGCGGTGACGAACGGTCTGGCCGGGCTGGCCACCGCCTTCGGCGTCGCGGTGGAGTAGCCGCCGGGGACTTTGGTACTCAGGGAGAAGCGTCATACCTGAGGAGGAGACGGCCCCCGCCACCCCGCCGGGTGGGCGGGGGCCGACCGTCCCCTCGGCATACGCATCGGGCTCGAACCCCTTGGAAGGATAGATCGGTAGGAAAATCCGATTCATCCCTAGGAGCCCCCGTGACCTTCCCCGCAACCGCCGTCCGCACCGGCCTGGCGGCCGCCCGCGCCACCGGTCTGAACAAGGTCTACGGGGAGGGGGAGACCCGCGTCGTCGCCCTCGACAGCGTCAGCGTCGTGTTCCCCCAGGGCGAGTTCACCGCCATCATGGGCCCCTCCGGCTCCGGCAAGTCGACCCTGATGCACTGCATGGCCGGCCTCG
>NZ_JBHVVI010000154.1:0-18700 GCF_042883685.1 Kitasatospora sp. NPDC058190 | reverse complement strand
AGATCCTGAGTCTCGACACCTCAAGATCTGCACAGGGGACGGCGTGTACTGCGTCAGGCGCTCCTCAGCGACCCACAGATGGAGCAGAAGAGCCCGAAATAGACCAGTCCGGCGAGTGCATGGGCGGAGTCTGGGTCCCTGTCTCGATATGGCGCCGTGGCCGCGTCACCGAAGCGAAACTCGTCTTCGAACTTGATCCAGGCGCCGGCGCGGAGGGTCCTGTCGGCCCGCTGCCGAACGCCTTTCGTCTTCTCAATCATCTTCACCGTGGCGTCCAGCAGTGAGACTGACGATCGCTGTGGCTCGCCCGGCAACGTTGCCTTGACCGTTGCAACCCCGACGTTGAATCCCGTCTCGACACCCACACGTTTTCGCAGGCTTCCAGGTAATTGGGGGACCAGCGCCCGCATCTTGCTCTCTGACAGGTAGAGCAGGTCGCGCATGATGCCTCCTGCATCCCTTGGTGAGTGCTATCGCCTTACGACACCAACATCCGTCCCCTTGCCAGGGAGCGCCAAACGGGTGTTGGGACGAACCGTCTGGGCGCTCGCGCGGTTCGACGGCGCGGGGTGCTGGCCGCTCCGGTGCCCAGCATGCGATGGCGGTCAACGAGACCGTGCTCGCGTTCGTCCTCGGCGGCAGCGCGCCCGGGACCGCGGGCGGTGTCGGCACGGTGCGGTCCTGGTCGACGGAGACCGAGTTCCCGCTGCTCGGCGGGAAGCGCAAGGTGCGCCCCGACGGCGTGTGGCAGGCCCCGGAGATCGGCGTGCCGGTCCTCATGGTGGAGGTCGACCGCTCGACCATGGCCATCGAGCGGGTGGCGGCGAAGTTCACCGCCTACCGTGAGCTGTTCCGCGTGAAGACCGTGACAACGGCCTGGCCCGGCTCCGGACGATCCGTGGTGGGAGGACCGGGTGCTCCACGCGAAGCTCTACCCGGTCAGGGACCGCAAAATGTGACCTATCGGCGGTGTGGCGGGGCGGCGGTTCGCGGGTGGCCGGGCGGGGTTGTGAGGTGAGGAGGACCGAGCGTGGTGGCGGCCTCGTTGAGCAGCGCGGGGATGTGGGGGTGGAAAACCGTTCGCCCCGGCGTTCGGGCGGCGGGCATGATCGGTCGGTGGATCTGCCTTTCCTGCTGGCCGCCGTCGAGCGCGGCGACGACACCACGGTCTTCGAGTTCCTGGAGGACGTGGCGAACGACGAACTCACCGGCGACGACGGCGTCACCCTGCTGGCCGCCGCCGCGTACGCCGGGCGCCACGAAGTCGTCGACCGCCTGGTCGTGTGGGACGTCGACCCGACCCGCCCCTGGGCCGGCGGCGTCGACCCGGTGACCTGGGCCGCCGAGAGCGGCGCCTACTGGGTCCTGAACGCGCTGCTGTCCCCCGACCGCGACCCGCTGCGCGCCGACAGTTGGCACCGCCGCGCGCTGCGGGTGGCACGGGCGGCCCTGGAGTCCGGGGCCGGTGCCGGGTCCGTGCCGCCTCCGGCCCACCGGGCGGTCATCACCGACCTGGAGGCGAAGCTCGGCATCCACCGCACGCCGGACGAGCTGATGGCCCGCGCCCTGGTCCATGCCGACCCCGAGCACGACGACTGGTTCGCGTCACTGCTCCGGATCGCCGAGCCGGAGAGCCAGGAGAGGTTCGACTGGGCCCGCGCGGTGGCCGAGGGCGCCGGGGAGGCCGGCTCGCTCGACCGCCGGCGCTTCGCGCTCGACGCGATCAGATTCCTCGGCTTCGGCTTCAACCCCGACACCCCCGACGAGCAGCCGTTCGCCCGGGAGGCCTCCGATTTCCTCCGGCCCCGGCTGGATACCGAGCAGGACTCGTACGCCCTGCGCACCGTCGTCGCGGCCTTCACCGGCTACTGCTCCCGCGAGGAGCTCCCGGCCGTCCTGGCCCATGCCGACCACCCCGACCCGGGGGTCCGCCACTGCGTCGCCCTGGCGTTCCCCGCCCTCCTGGCCGAGGGCCCCGACGCCCTCGCCGCTCTTCTGCGCCTGGCTGACGACCCCGCCGCCGTCACCCGGACCAGCGCGCTCTACGCCCTCACCCGCTCCCCCGTCGACACTCCTGCCCTGCGTGGCGTGCTGGTGGCCCACCTCACCGACCCCCACTTCGATGCCCGCCTCGAAGCCGCCGCCGCCCTGGCCCTGTGCGGCGACGAACGCGGCACGCCGGTCCTCGACGAGATCCGCCGCGGCATCAAGAACCCCAGCAGCCGCGGCGCGGGCCGCCTCGACGACCTCCACTACCAGCTCCGCGCCCGCACCCCTGGGCATGTGATCCCACGGCCCGGGCCGGCGATGTAGGCGGGGAGGTCAGAGAGCACCGAGCATGCCTCGCCCGTGCGTCCCGGGGCGCGCCGCAGCCGGTTCTGACCGACCGCGCGGGCCCTCGGGGCCCGCTGCCCCTTCCGTTGAGCGCGGCCCAGCCGGTGCCTCCGGCTGGGCCGTGTTGCTCTGTCGTCAGCGCCGCTGTCCACAGCCAACCCCGGCCAGGGTGGCGCCATGACGACGAAGAAGACCACAGCGCCCTGCCGGGCCCACGCCGCAGGCAGCTGGGGCAACTGCCCGGTGGCAGAGCTGCGCACCGTCCGGACACGGCTCCTGGCGTTGCTGGAGCGGTACGCCGACGGCCCGCTGAGCATGGACTACCGGTTCAGCCCGGACGAGACCACCCAGCGGGCGATCCGCCTGCTCGCGGCCCTCCTGAACGTGCCTCCCGGAGCCGTACGCCGCCACGCCCGCGGCTCCCGCTGGCCCGCCGGCCGCAAGCTGCGCCAGGTGGTGAACCACCGGACGGAGGAGGAGTTCTGTCCCGCGCGCCTGGCCGAGCGGGCAGCGAAGCAGGCCCGTGTGGAAGCGGCGGATGCCCGGCGCCGAGCCGCGCGAGCGAGCCACGGAGAGAAGTAGCCCAGCCACCTCCGCAGGTGTGACCTGTTGGTGTTGTGGGGCGTGAAATGGCCTCTCATCACTGGTTGTCTGGACCTTTGGTTGTGCCTGTTGGGGGTGTTCGCGGGTGCGAATCTGCAGTTCGTTGTCAACTGGTGGTCGGGTGGTGTCACTGACTCTGGATGGTGGCGGAGCTGAGGAGTGCCGTCGGTGGGGGAGTGGCTGGTGTCACTCTGGTGCGGATTTCCGCTGACATCCTGTGACGCGGCATGGTGACAGAGTCACGAAGTTCCCCTGGCCAGCGAGGCCGCCCGGGGGGCCGGACTGGTACTGCTGCGGTTGACCTGGGTCAGCGAGGGCTGATCACGCGAGGCTGTGTCCAGTCGGTTCATCACCCCGAGAAGCCCCTCCTCACCAGCCCGGCAGACGGTGTCGGTACGAGGCCCTACGCTGCGCCCGGAACGAAGCCGCGCAGACAGGGACCGTGATGGTGTTGACGCTGGATGAGGCCGTGGAGCAGCTCGGCCACCGGTTGTCGCCGAAGCGGCGTTCCGCCGCGACGCGGCTGCGCCGGCTTGCCGATCCCGTAGCGGGTCCGCCGCTCCTGGAGGCCCTTGAGCGGGAGGTTCATGACTCCCGTACGTGGGAGACCCAGTACCAGATGGTCATGGCGCTGGGGATGTGCGGTCATCGCCCCGCGCTCGGCCTGCTCCGGGACCTTGCCCGGCGCCCGTTCGAGGCGACCATGGTGTACACCGCGCTCGGCGACGCCATCGTGCGGCTGAGCGCTCCCGCGGCCACAGGCGATTCCTTGCGCTGGTGCGTGGACAGCGGTACCCCGATGCTCGCCGACGGCGCGTTGCGTGCCGTGGCGATGCAGCGGCTGCGCCTGGACACGGTCACGATCGACCACGTCCTTGACCTTCTTGAGCCTCTGGACCCTCACGACGGTCTCCGGTTCTGGGCCGCGGCTGCCGCAGCGGGTTGGCCGGGTTCCCGGGTCACGAGGTTTCTCTACGAATGCGCAGCCGGTCCCCGGTCCGATGTGGCCAGTGCAGCCGCCTCGTCCCTGCAGGGCAAGTACCAGACCTACACGCCCTTGTAGCAACCCGGCCGGTCAACGTTCGATGGCACGCCGGTGCTGCGCCGGTGGCTGTTCGCGGTCGTGGCTGGCCTCGTGGTTCCCGGAGCCCTGGTGGGGGCCGGTCAGCGGCCGGCCAGGTGGCGGGAGGCGAGGTGGACTTCCTCGAGCTGGGCGGTGGTCAGGCGTCGGGCTTCCCAGATGACGGCGGCCACGTCGGCGGCCTGCGGGTCCAGCGGCGGCAGGTCGTCCGGCAGTCGGACGCCGCCGAGCGCCGCCAGATCGCGGGCGGGAATGCCGAGCAGGCCCGCGAAGCCGGCGACCAGTTCGGGGGTCACTTCGACGGTGCCTCGGCCGATCCCTCCGATGGTGGACGCCACCAGGTAGATCCGCCCGCTGGTCACCGCGTACAGGGCCTTGGCTGTGCACGTCCAGTTGAGGTTCCGGCTGTGCGTGAGTTCCAGGAGTACCGCGCCGAGGCCCGGCTCGTACCGGTGGTACGGCCGGTCGATGCCACCCCGTCCCTCCCGCGGTACGAGGGGCTGTGCCCGGATCGCGTCCAGCAGCAGCCGCCGGTTCTCGGCGGGCATGGCCATCGTGTTGTAGACGACGGGGCTGACCGACCAGTGCGGATTGCGGGTGACCGGTGTCAGGTCGTCGGGTACCGGCTGCCCGGCCAGGACGAAAAGGTCGGCGGCGTGCAGGCTAAGCACCGGCCCGAGGTCCCTGATCAGCCGTTCGGTCGGCGGCCGCCCGCCGAGTACGGCCTGCAGCTCCTCCAGGCCGGTGCCGCCCGCCGTCGAGAGCACGCAGGCGTCGAGCGTCCGGTACCCCATCAGGCGCGCCAGCAGCGCACCGAACTCCAGCACTCCTGTCATTCCGTCAGCCTATCGACCTGCGTACAGGCCATCTGGAGCCCGCCCGGCGGCCCCGTGTTGCACCGGCGTCCGGCGCCACGCGTACCGCCGACTGGCAGGAACGGCCCGCCGCTGTCTCAGAAGTGATGCTTCTACCGCACGCCCCGCCCTGCCTGACGACCACGACGACCAGGCCGACGCCGTCGAACCGCAGCGGCCATCCCAGCCGGGACGGACCGCGTTCCGGCGCGGCGCCGACAACCCCAACGGCTCGACCACCGCGCTGCGCGCCGACGTCCTCGGCGCGCTCGGCGTCCTCAAGGTCGCCACCGCCGAACAGCTCCAGCGTCTGCTGCGCCCGGGGACGGCGTCGAACAAGGCGATCCGGCAGGCGCTCGGCGACCTCGCGCTGCACGGCCTGGTCGCCTCCGACGGCAACACGAAGGACCGGCACAAGACCTGGCGGCTGGAGGGTACGGCTGGGCTGGAGGCGGCCGGGCAGGTGCTCGGCCTGCCTCGCTCCGACATGGGCTCAACGGCTCGGGGCGCCGGGCGCTCCGGTGCCCAGCACGCGATGGCGGTCAACGAGACGATCGCCGCGCTGACGTACCGGTCCGGCAGGCGGTCAGTGTGGCGGGAACGGGGCGTGCGGAGTCGTGCAGTGCGCCCCTCGCGGTGCAAGTTCTGTGGTCGGAGCGACTGTTGGGTGTGGTGGTGTTCCGGACGTTGGTTCATACGGGTTATTCGCTCGGGAGGGTGTGGCCTTGGCCGGCCGGTGTGGTTGTAATGGCGGTGACCGACTGTGGGGTGCCCATTCCCTTGTCGGGGCGTCGGGGTGGTGATCGTTTGACGGGTCACTGTCCCCATGCACGGGCACCCTGGCAGGTGGAATTCGTCGGCCGTACCATCCGGCGCGGCCGTGTTCGGGCAGCCCCACTCCCGACTCACTCAAGGGGCTGCTCGCATGGCAGTAACCATCGTTCCCACCCCCGTGGCGGCGTGTTCCGCCTTCACCGCCACGGTCACCGGCGCGCCCGCGGGGGCCGTCACCGCTGTCTTCTTCTATGACGGCGCCGCCCCGCAGTCGCTGCCGGTGGTCGCCGGCGCCGCCGGACCGGCGACGTTCACGGCTGTCGGCTCCGGCGCGCAGCTGGTCCTGGTGACCTACCTGAATGCCGTCAACACGGTGGTCGGGGCCGACAGCGGCACGGTCACCGTCAACGCGGCGCCGGCCGGGACCATCTCCACGACGCTGTCGATCGCCGTCGGCGGCCTCGTGACCGCCCAGACCACCCTGACCTGCAGCGCCGGCCTGACTTCCGTCAACGGCACCCTGACCTACACCCTGCCGGGCGGGGTCACGGTCACCGCCCCGGTGGTCAACGGCGTGGTCGTTCCGGTCAGTCTGGGACTGGCGCTGACGGCAGGTCAGGTGGTGGGGGTCGGCTTCACTCCCGCCGCCGGCACCTGTGCGGCCTGCACCTTCGCGCCGATCACCGTCACCGTGCCGGCGCCGACGACCTGTTCGGTGGTCGTCATCCAGCCGGTGGTCGGCCCGATAGTCGCCGGCCAGCCCACCGTCGTGTCCGCGGTGGTGTTGTGCAACGGTGTGCCCGTTCCGGGTGCGGCGGTCACCTTCAACGGTGGCGGGGCCACTCCGGTGACCGTCACCACCAACGCACTCGGCATCGCCACCGGGTCGGTGACCTTCCCCACCGCCGGGCCGGTGTCGCTGACCGCCACCGTCACCGCAGCCGGCACCACCTGCACCTGCACCAACGTCGTCTCCGTCCCGGTCACCGTCACGGTGACCACGCCGCCGACCTGCCTGGTGCTCCTGCTGCCGCCGGTGGCCCCGGTGGTCGTCGGCCAGCCCACCGTCGTGTCCGCGGTGGTGTTGTGCAACGGCGTGCCCGTTCCGGGTGCGGCGGTCACCTTCAACGGCGGCGGGGCCACCCCGGTGACCGCCACCACCAACGCACTCGGCATCGCCACCGGGTCGGTGACCTTCCCCACCGCCGGGCCGGTGTCGCTGACCGCCACCGTCACCGCGGCCGGCACCACCTGCACCTGCACCAACGTCGTCTCGCTCCCCGTCCCGATCACCGTCGGCGTAGGCGGCCCCGCCGTGAGCCTGCAGGCTCTGCCGTCCTGCTGGTGGGGCCATTGGGAGCACCAGCTGGCGAACCCCTCGCACGGGCAGCCGTACCCCGTCACCGCCACACTGCAGGCCCAGCTCACTCCCGCGGCCGCTGGCGTGACGGTGAACTTCCTCATCGCCGGACAGCCGGTGGGCTCGGCGGTGACCGACGCGTCCGGGATCGCGACCCTCACCACCGACCTGAACCTGCTTCAGGTCCAATCCGGCACCTTCACCGCGACCGCCACCGTCGGCAGCACGACGCTGGAGTCGACCGGCACCCTGCTGCCCTGCAGGCCGCAGTAGTGACCGGACCGGTCCTATCGGGCCCGGGACGTGGATCGCGGACCGGTACTGGTGGCCGAGCCAGGTGAGGCCTGACCTCATCGTCCGCAGATGAGCGGCCGACCTCGAAGGTCCGTCCCCCCGCCCTCGCACGGCGGGGGGACGGACGTGCTGGGCGCGTAGCGGCGAAGCCACCGCACCCGCCGCGCCGCCCGCAACCGTACTGCCGCGTCCCTGGTCAGTGGAGTTGTCCCCATGAGCTTGACCATGTTCCTTCTCGCGCTCGGCACCACCTGTCGTGTCACCCGTTTCCTGACCAAGGACACCCTCGCGGGCGGTCTCAGGATCTGGGTCGCCGATCGCTTCGGCGAGGAGTCCAAAGCCGCCTACCTGATCACCTGCAGCTGGTGTTCGAGCGTCTGGGTATCCGCCGTCGCGGTCGGCTGTGCCGCGTGCCTGGAGAGCAGCCCGTGGTTCCGGATACCGGCGACCGCGCTCAGCGTCTCGTACCTGGCGGGTGTGGCCTCACGATGGCTGGACTGACCAACGCCCCCTCTCCAGAAGACCCCCAGTACCCGGAAAGGACACTGAACTCATGGCCTGCAACTGCGGCGGAGGATCACCGCAAACCGTCGTTTACCAGCTGAGCCTGCCTGACGGCACCGTTCGCCAGTACGTCACCTACCAGGAAGCCCTGGCCGCACAGCGCCGAGAAGGCGGCGCCGGAACGATCACCGTCGTCACCCGGTGACACGGGCGCCCGGCATCGGGGCACACCGAGGGCGGTCGGCGGTTCGACCGGCCGCCTTCCCCTTTCCGCACGAAGGGACGAGCAGCACCGTTGCCGTCCCGGCGCATCCGCGGGTCGGCCCGGATGACCACCCGGCTGCCGCCGCGCGGGGTGAGGCAGGACCATCCCTTGGATCTGCGACTCGCGAGGACCCTGCTGGACGTCTCGATCGTCAGCGTCGCGCTGCCCGCCCGCTGGCCGTCCTGGCAACGGGCCGTGGCCGGTGTTCGCACACCGTGGAGGGACCGGTCCGCACCCGAACCCCCGAGCGGGCAGCGGACTGGTCCCTGCGTCACGGGGACCGTCGTGACGAAAACGAGTCAGGGACTGGAGGGACCGGGACCGGGACCGGGAGTCACGGCCGTCGCTGCCGGGTGTCACCCCCGCCTGCCGCCGTGTCCCGCAGGTGAGAGGCGACGAGCCTGTGTGGTCGGGTAGCCAGGTCACGGCAACGTGATCCGGCTACCCGACGCACACCAGGCCGCTTCGTGTTCCCGGGTGGGCGGTTGGTGGGCTCAGTTGACGCAGTGGTCGACGGTGATCGGGCTGCCCTTGCAGTTGGTGGGGTGGTTGTCGGAGATCGCGGAGTCCTCGAAGACGGTGAATTGGGTGTTCGTCCAGACGCCGCCCGCGTTGGTGGTGCTGGTGCCGTTGCCGGAGCTGTTGTCGGTGACCTTGGTCTTGATGAGCTGAAGGTTGCCCGAGAAGCGCTGGCCGGTATCGTTGATGTTGTAGATCCCGCCGCCCTGTGAGTTCGCGTCGGTGGTCTTGTTGCGCACGACCTTGACGTCGTCGAGGACCAGGCCGCGGTTGTTCCAGAGCCCGCCGCCCTGGCCGTTCACTCCGGTGACGCTGTTCTCGCTGATGGTGGTGTGCCGGATCTCCGCGGTCTGGCTGGTCCACACGCCGCCGCCCCGGCTGGTCGCCGTGTTGTCGGTGATCCGGCTGCCCTCGATTTCCAGGATGTTGAAGTTGTTGATGCCGCCTCCCTGTGAGGCGGTGTTGCCGCTGACGTTGGTGTCGTGCAGTTTCGTGTGGTCGAAGTTTTGGATGCCGCCTCCCTGGCCGCCTGCCGTGTTGTCGGTCACGACACTGCTGTTGAGGTTGACGGTGCCGAAGTTGGTGAAGACGGCGCCGCCGTCGAAGGTCGCCGAGTTGTTGCTGAGGGTGGTGTTGTCGGTGTCGGTGGTGCCGCCGTCCTGTCGCAGCCCGCCGCCCAGCGAGCCGGAGACGCCGGCAGTCTGGGCGAGGCGCTTGGTGTCGTTCTTGGCGACCTTCTCCCACAGGAACTTGACCCTGGTGTTCAGGTGCAGCGGGATCGGCTTGGTGCGCTCGGCACGCTCCAGGCCCTCGTCGATCTCCCGGCTCACACTGCTCCTTCCCGGCCGTCGACCCGTGGCGGCCATCCCGGCCGGCATCGCGCTGGTACCCGCCGCAGTACGCCGGGCGCATCTGCCCGCGCTGCGAGCGGGCTGTCCGGTCGGCGTGAGTGCAGGTCAGGGCGGACGGCTTCCAGCCGGCTGGCCGCGCTCAAGTGAGGGTGCGCCCGAATGTTGGGCGCACCCACACCGTCCCGCCGGCGATGGACGAGCCGATCGCGCCTGCCAGGCGCACGACGCCGGGGACCTGCCCGTGTCAGAGAAGCGACCCGCCGGTAACAAGACCTGCACGCCCCGGCCCGTCTCCCCCACCCCGCGTGCAACCGCCGCTGCGGAGAGTGCGTCAGTACACCGACAGTGGGGCACGACACGGTCAGCGTGTCGCAGGGCAAACTGCCCCCACGCGGAGGGAAGGAGAGCTACACACCCATGGGAGAACCCGACTTCACCACCGGCCCGGTCGCCCCGGCGGCGGCATCGACACCCGGCACGCCGCCCAGCACCTCGCCGTACGCCAATCCCGCCAAGAGCGACAACACAGCGCCCTGGTACGCCGCTCCCCCCGGCATGGCGACCACCCAACTGGACGCCCCGCACGAACTCGCCGCCTCGGCCGGGATAGCCCGGCAGATCGCCACCGAGCTCAACCAGGCCAACAGCAACAGCGGGCCCCTCACGCTGGGCCTCAGTGAGTACATGAGCGCCGCGTCGGCGGGTACCTGCGGTTTCGCCTTCAGCAGCGCCGTCACCAGCTGCACCGAACGGTGGCTGAAGCAGTGCACAGCCCTGCACGACCGGATCGACGGGATCGCCACCAACCTCGACACCGCTCAGCGGACGTACACGGCCAACGAGGACAAGAACGCCCAGCTGTTCGGCACGGCAGTTCGCTAAGGGGGAACCGGGCACATGGTGTCCTTCAAGCAGTTATACGAAGCCCGTCCGGATGCGGTCACGGAGGCGTCCGAAGCCTGGTCCAGCGTCGCCAAGACCCTCACCACCCTGGACGGCCGGGTCCGCAAGGACCTCACCAGCACGGCGCAGCGGGCCGGTTGGAAGGGCGTGGCGGCGGCCAACGCGAACTCGGCGCTGGAGGGGGTGGACACCGACTTCAAACAGGCGTCGGCGGTCGCGACCGCCCTCGCCGCGATCATCACCACCGCCGCCGAGGAGTTCCGCGCGGCCCACAACGACCTCCTCACCGCGATCTACGACGCGAAGACCGAGGAGCTGACCGTCACCCCCGATGGCGAGGTCTGCTGGGCCCCGCTGCCCGGCTCGCGGAACGACCCCGACGGGGTCGAGGCCGCCAAGAAGTACAACACCGAGATGCGGGCCAAGGCCGACGCGATCTCCACCCGCCTCGGCAAGGCCGTCGACCGGGCCACCGCCGCCGATCAGACGGCCGCCGCCGCCCTCCAGAGCGACATCGGCACCAGCACCACCTCATTCAACCCGAAGCCGTACGGCGCTGGCCCGATCGCTGACGCCAACCGGGCCAAGGACCTGATGTCCAAGGCCGGCAGCCTCTCCGATGACCAGCTCAAGCAGTTGCAGGCCCTCATGGCCGCCAACGCGGGCAACAAGGACTTCTCCACCACGCTGCTCAACGGCCTCAACTACGGCGGCAAGACCGGCCCGGACGCCCTGCTGGAGTACTCCAAGGTCTACGGCGACCTCGCCCACGGCAACCACAACGCCAAGGGCTACCAGGACGTCTACGGCAACCTGTCGACGGTCCTCGCGACGGCCACCCGCGACGGCGGCATGGGCAAGGACTGGGAGGACGGCCTCCTGAAGGCCGCACGCCGGCCCGGAGACTCGGCGGCAGGCTGGAACGACAACTACCCGGCGCTCACCTCGCTGCTGGGTGCGGGCGGGAAGTTCGACAAGGCGTTCCTGCTCAAGGCCGGAAACGACCTGGTCGACTTCGAGCGCACCAGCAAGGCCAAGGGCGAAGACCTCTGGGGCCCGAAGTGGAACGGCGGGGCCAACCAGTCGGACCCGATGGGCGGTCTGATGAACGCGTTCAGCCATAACCCCGAGGCGTCGAAGGACTTCTTCGACCCCGGGAAGGGCAAGAATCTGGACTACCTGCTGCACGAGCGGAAGTGGCCCGCCCAGGGCTACGAGCAGAACGCCGTCGCCGGCTTCACGCCCTCACGTAGCGCGTTCGGCTACGCGCTGGAGGCAGCCACGACCGGTCGGGACCCGCACAGCGACCAACCGATCGTCCACCCCCACGACAAGGTCATGTCGCAGATCATGGACGAGACGATGAAGTCCTTCGCCGGCACCGGTCAGGGGGACAAGACGTCCCTTCCGGCCGGACTCCGCCGGCCGATGGCCGACATGATCGCCGACTACGCCGCGGACATGCACGAGATCCTCGGCAAGCCGCTGCACGGCCCTTCCGAACCCAGCGGTCTCACCGTCACCCAAGACCAACTCCTACGTCTCATCCGGGGCTCCGCCGAGGACCCGGCATCCTTCGCCGTCATCCAGCACGCGGAGACCCAGGAGATCGCCCGCCGCCTGGACGGGCTCGACCGGGACGCCGTGAGGCCCGATGCGACAGGCCATGCGAAGCCCCAGCTGGAAGCCCTCATCCACAACTCCGCCGCCACCCTCGGCGCACTCGACGCGGTGTACGCCGACGCCGCCGTCGACCACGCGGACGCCGAGAAGTCGACCGCGGACTGGCAGGCGAAGATGAACTACCACCTGCTCGGCACACCAGCGAACCTGATTCCGGGAGTGGGCGACGTCGCGCAGCGCTACGTCGACATCGGGACCGCCGCGTACGCGGACGGCGTCAAGTCGAAGATCGACACGGGGCTCAAGGACAATCTGAGCTCCCACTTCTCGGCAGGGCGGCAGCAGTTGGACGCGATGATCAACTACAAGATGATCACGTCCGGATACGACAGCAAGACCCTGGACCTCGACGGCGGCATCCCCCAGCAGCTGCAGGCGAACGCGGGTACCGCCTACGACGTCGGGATCAACAACACCTATCGCACCGTCTTCGGCAGGTCGTGAGCACCGTGGGAACTGGAAACAAGAGCGGGCCTCCCGACGACAACGCAGGACCGGCCAGCAAGGTCGGTGCCGCGCTGAATCGGCGCGGGTTCACCACACGGAGGCTGCGGATTCGGCTGGCGGTGGTGCTGTTGGCATTCTCCCTCGTCCCGGTCGGAGCGGTGGGCTTCATGCTGTACCGGCTGACGAACCTCGGAGGCCCGGACAGCGTCTGCGACGGGGCCGTCACCGCGGACGAGGTGCACGATCTCCTGGGGTCCGGGCGGATCAGCGAGGACAAGGGACGCTACTCGGCGACGAAGGACTTCACCGGGAACAGCTGCTCCGCCACGGTCCGATCCGGCCTGTTCGAGACTTCCGAGAAGGTCGTACAGTTCAACATCGTCCTTAACACCGGCGACGGCCCGGGCACGTTGGCCGCATCGGATGCCCGGCTGTTCTCCGGCGACGCGGCCGGCTCGGTGACCCCTGACGTCGCGTGGGCTGTGCTCCCCGAGGGGTGCCAGAAGGGCGTACGCACCGAGGTGTTCACCAGCGAGAAGGGCCATGACGAGGCCAGGGCTCGCATGGCTGTGGCCTTCGCCAACGGGGTGGCCAAGGCGCGCTCGTGCGCCGACCGAAAGCTGCCGCTACCGAAGAACCTGCCGACGAAGGGGGTCGAGAGACAACCGGACTGGGCCAACCTCTGCGGCCTGCCCGGGTTCGCACCCGCGAAGAACCCCGAGGCGCAGCTGGACGTGTCGCAGCAGGTCACGACCGGGTTCGCCCCTATCTGGTCCTGCACAATCGGCACGAACCCGACGCACGACGGTCGGACGAAGGTCTTCGCGATCACAACCGATCCGCGGACCACCGCCCTGACCCAGAAGGACGGCAAGGACCCGGCCGGGCCCGGGCGGGCTCGGTGGGTCGCCGGCGGGACACTCGTCGTCACCTGCCAGGGAAAGGACGTCTTCTTCAGCCTCAGCGGCGGCTACGAAGGACCTGCTCTGTTCCCCGACAACGACGACCTGGTACGGAAGTTCCTCACCGCCGGGGGCAAGGCAATCGGCTGCGAGCCGATTCTCTGATCGCCTCCGTCGAGGGGCCGACTCTGTGACGGCCCCTCGACGGACGGATCGAGCGATGGCCGACCTCGATAGCGATCCCCGGAGCGGTCGCCCTGCTGCGCGATTCGCGAAACGGCTGGCGCCAGGCCACCGAGGTCGGTGGTGAGGGCGCTGTCGTACGCCTCGATCAGCAGGTCGGCGCTCGCTCGGGTGGCCAGGGGTAGGGCGGCCGGCGGCGGTCGTGGTCGGGCCCAGCTCGGCCGTCTGACAACCGCCCCGTCCCGCCTGTCGGCCGCCACCGTGCCGCAGCCGATCACGACAGCCAGATGCAGCACCGAGCCGCGCCCGCCGACGGCAGGCGCATACCGCCCAGGATCGGGAACGCCGCACCTGCCGACCTCCTCGGAGAACGAGCGCCGTACGCGGCTGTGCACACCCGATGCCAGCACCAGGTTCTACAGCTCGACGTCCATCCACGCGATGTCGTTCAGCTCGACGTCGAGGCCGCGGGCGCGGTGGCCGTTGTCCTTGAAGTAGTGCTCGCGCAGGCCTTCAGCGAGGATCCGCTCCTGCTCGTCCTGGCTGGCTCCGGCGTCGCGGGCCTCGTAGAGCCGCTGGGCGACCGAGCCGGGCATCTTCTGGGTGATCATCCGGGGGCGGGGGTCGTCGGTGGAGCCGCCGGCCGCGCTGTAGCCGAAGGTCGCCTGGATGTGGAGCATGAAGCCGTTCTTCTCGGCGTCGCGGCGCACCCGCTGTTTCACCCGTGGCTGCCAGGCCGCCCGTACCGCCCGCTCGACTTTCGCGGCGTTGGCCTTGGTCATGGGGATGTCGCCGGTCAGCTCGCCTGCGGCGAGGGCGGTCAGGGCGTGGGCCCAGCGCTGGGCGGTGCGCACTGAGACGCTGGCGGCCTGGGCGAGGCGCTTGGTGTCGTTCTTGGCGACCTTCTCCCACAGGAACTTGACCCGGGTGTTCAGGTGGACCGGGATGGGGCGGGTGCGCTCGGCGCACTCCAGGCCCTCGTCGATCTCCCGGCTCATGGGGCATCAGGTCCTTCCTCGCCCCACCCGGGGCGAACTCAAGTAATAGGAGGCGGCCCGCCAGGCAGGTGCCGGCGGGCCGCGCGGGGCTACTCGTCGGCGGAGACGACGCCGCCGGTCTTGATGTGCCGGGCGGGGTTGGCGTCGTCGGCGAGCAGCTCGGCGATCTCGGTCATGGGCCTGCTGCCCTCGAACTTGACCATCCCGGGCGACACCCCGAGGCGCAGGGCGGTGGTGAGGGTGCCGTCGGTCTTGGTGAGGATGTCGAGGGCGCTGGGTCCGGGGGCGGCGAAGACGGCGCAGTCGGAGAGCACGGCGAAGGCGTGCAGGCCGGTGTCGGCGGCCATCTTGCGGAGTTTGCGGTGGAGGTTGACGGTGGCGGTGTCGATGACGAGGGCGCGCATCAGCGGGTCCCAGGTCGGGCGTTCCAGGGCGGCCCAGCGTTCGCCGGGTTTGTAGCCGTGGCCGCGGGGGCGTTCGCGCATTTTGCCGATGGTGCCCTTGGCGGTCTGCTTGATCGCGGTGAGTACGGCGAGCTCGGCCGGGTCGCCGGTGGTCTTGAGGCCGGCCATGGTGTCCAAGAACGCCACCGGGTCGGTGTCGGCGAGGGTGAGCGGGACGCCGAGGGCGGCCATCGTGTCCAGGTATGCCTGCCGCAGGTGCTTGTGCCACGGGTCGAGGTAGGGGCCGTGCTCGTGGCGCAGCCAGCCCTCGGTCGGGCGCACGGTGGCGCCGAGCTCGATGGCGTAGGCGACCTTCACCGTGCTGTACCAGGCGGGGCCGGTCGGGCGGGAGCCGTCCGCGGTGAACGGCGAGGGGAGCAGCGGGTTGGTCTCCACGTGGGAGAGGTCGGCCAGCCAGGAGCCGGGGATCTTCGGGTCGAAGACCGGGTGCAGCTCGTGGACCGGCGGGCCCAGCGGCAGGGTGAGGCGGCCGGCGGCGGCGAGGAACGCCATGTTGACGTCCAGTCCGACCCCGTACAGCGCCGTCTTCTTCTCGTCGTCGGTGAGCTCCCGGAACCAGTCCCACGCCTCGGTGACCAGCTGGCCGCCCGGCCCGCGGTTCTGGGCGAGCGGGTGCATGTCCAGGACCTCCGGCGGCGCCGGGTCGAACGCGCCCTTCGGGCGGGAGCCCTCCACCGGGCCGGAGGTCCAGCCGGCCTCGGTGCGCACCGCCTTCGTGGGCGGGCGCAGCGCGGTCACCAGCTCCAGGCCGGAGACGGCGGTGGAGCCGCGCGGGGTGAGGACGCGTTTCGCGTAGGTGCCGAGCAGGCGGGCCAGGTCCGGGGCGCCGAGGCCGTCGGAGATCTGCCAGCCGCCGGAGGCGAGCGCGCCCCAGGCGGGGATGCACAGCTGCACGCACTGGCGCTTGCCGTCCTCGGGTGTGCGGTAGACCCGCGCCCACGGCCCGAGGCCGCGCTGGGTGAGCAGCCAACCGGCCTTCTCCACCTGTTTGACGGCCTTGTGCGTCTTCGGCAGCTGGCCCAGGCGCTGGACGAACTCCTTCTTCTCGTCCCGGCCCATCGGCGGCAGGCCGAGCTCGGCCAGGGCGGCGTCGGTGAGGACGACCAGGGCATCGCCGTCCTTGCCGTGCCGGTGCAGCCGCGGAGAGCCGAGCTTCACCTCGAGCGCCCACTGGGCGACGTCGGCGACGGTCCGCCCGGCCGGCGCGGTCGGCGCCTGGGTGCCGTCGGCGAGGTAGGCCACCAGCGCCCGGCCGGACGGCGCGACGTCTTTTCGGGTGCGGTCGGGCTCAGCAGCGATGAGGAAGCCGAGCTGCCCCCTGACGTTGTCGGGGCGGTCAGCAGCCTTCTGTCTCGCTTCCTCCCTGACCAGCGGCCTTCCCACGACCAGGTCTGGGCGCCGCCAGTTCCGCCCAGGTTCGAGCCGATTGCCTACCCCGGACAGACAGTAGAGCCGACGGACACGTAGAGACGGAACGCGATGACGGCGCCTGTCGGCGAGCGCCACGGCAGGCGGTCCCCCACTGCTCTTGGCGGGCCGGTCAGAGGTTCCGCAGGTAGGCGAGCCGGACGGTACGGGCCGCCTGCTCAGGGGTGCCGTGCAGCATCGCTTCCCGGGTGGCCTGAGTAGGGTCGGGGACTGGCGCGGTGGCCGTTGCTCCGTTTCCAGTCCCCGCCGCTTCAAACCGTGCATGCAGTTCTCCCGCACACGGCTTTCCGACATCGTTCACCGGCTGGCATACGCTGTCGCCCCGCGCACGTTCCCGGTCAGGCGGTAGACCCCGAGCCGACTGATCCACGCGTAGGTGAACCGCGTGGTCCAGTTCCGGCCCCGCAGGCCGTGTTTTCGGCTGGCGAAGATAGCCAGCCGCTCGTGGACGTAGCCGTCGACCGCGTTGAACTTCCGCCCCGAGTTTCCGTTACGGAAGTACGCTGCCCACCCCCGGAGTACGGGGTTGAGGTCGGCCACCACGGCGGTCACCGGCCGTTCGGTCCGGGATCTGGAGGTCGCCGCGCGGATCTTGTCCCGCAGCACCCCCATCGCCCGTTGCGAGGGCCAGCGTTGCAGGTAGAATCTGCCCCGCCACTTCCACGACTCCACCTTCCGGTGGTGGAATCCGAGGAAGTCGAAGCCCTGCCCGCCCCGCGTGAGGCAGACGATGCCGGACTTCTCGGGGTGCAGCCGCATCCCGAGACCGCCCAGCACCTCGGCCGCCAGCTCACGCGCCTGCTCGGCGCGCTGCCTGGTCGGCGACAGGACCACGAAATCGTCGCAGTAGCGCACCAACGTCCCCAGTCGCCAGCCTCGGCCCTGCCACGCCTCGTCGAGGACATGCAGTGCGATGTTGGCCAGCAGCGGAGAAATCGGTGAGCCCTGCGGGGTTCCCGCCCCGGTCGGGGAGGTCACCCCGCCCTCCAGTACTCCCATCCGCAGCCATGCCCGGATCAGTTTCAGCATCGACCGGTCCACGACCCGCCGGGCCACCTGGGCCATCAGCGCGTCGTGGTCGATCGTCCCGAAACAGTCCCGGATGTCGGCCTCGAACACCCACTCCTGCCGCTGGTTCGCCGCGACGCGCACGGCCTCGCACGCGTCGATCGCGGACCGCTTGGGCCGGAATCCGTAGCTCGCCTCGGTGAACCGGGCCTCGAAGACCGGTTCCAGGACCAGTTTCGCGGCCGTCATCACCACCCGGTCCGCCACGGTGGGGATCGACAACGGCCGGAGCTCCCCCGGCCGCCCCGGCTTGGGAATCCGGACCCGCCGCAGCATCGACGGACGATACGTATGCGTCCGCAGCCGCTCGGCCAGGTCCTGGAGGAACGCTTCCACCCCCGAGGCCGCCACCTGGTCGACGGTCACGCCGTCTACGCCAGGGGCGCCCCGGTTCGCACACACGCTGGACCATGCCCGCCACAAGACGTCCATGCGGTGGACGTGGCAGTACAGGGCATGGAACCGGCGTTCGGGTTCTTGCTTGGCACAGCGGTAGAGCGTCCACTGCAAGGCTCGGACCTTGTCCAGAGGACGCCGCTCATCGCGGCCTGTGTCCTCCCGGCGGGCGGACACAGCCTTCTCGGCACTCACCCGGGCCCCTCCTTGTTCGTGTCAGCATCGATGAAGCAGGGGCCCTTCGCTCCTGACGGGTTGTGTTGTCCCGCCGATCGGCACTACTACGACCCCCTCCGACTGCCTCTCAACAGCCCACCACTTCCCGGTTCCGCCGGTTATAGGCGAGCCACACTCCCGGGCCGCAATCCCCAGGGCCGAGTAGGCCCTCTCCAGTTCCCAGGACACCCCTCCGACCATTCCACGCCCCTTACGCCGGGAGGTTCTTGAGCGCCCGCTCCAGGATCTGGGACGCCTTCCATGGCCTTCGCCCTTCAAGCACAGGCTCGGCTCCTCCTTGGCCCACCCCTCCCGGGGCGGGGGTTAAATAACGGCGCTGCAGGCTTCACTTGATGTTGCGGACTGGCCGGTCGCACGCCCCCGAAGGACGCTTGTCACTCCACTTCGACGCCGCCCTCTCGAACGACGCCGGGAGTCAGCTACCGGGGACCCTGGCGTCTCCCCGGACCGGACTTGCACCGGCTAGTCCCGGACTTCGCACATGGGGTTTTAGGTCTCCAGCCAGCGGGGTCGGGTTTCGTCAATGCTGAGGAGTTCGAGCAGGTGTGCTTG
>NZ_JBHVVI010000153.1:0-18896 GCF_042883685.1 Kitasatospora sp. NPDC058190 | reverse complement strand
AGATCCTGAGTCTCGACACCTCAAGATCTGCACAGGGGACGGCGTGTACTGCGTCAGGCGCTCCTCAGCGACCCACAGATGGAGCAGAAGAGCCCTATTTCCCGGGTCGGCCGAGCTGGTGGACCCGCCAGCCCGCGGAACGCCAGGACTCGGGGTCGAGGGTGGTGCGGCAGTCGACGAGCACCGGGTTGGCGGGAAGGTCCACCAGGGCGTCGGGGGCGGCCTGCTGGTACTCGGGCCATTCGGTCGCCAGGACGACCAGGTCGGCGCCGGTGAGGGCGGCGGACAGGTCGGAGGTGTGGTCGAGTTCGGGGTTTCGGACCATGGCGTTGGCCACGGCCTGCGGGTCGTGCACGGTGACGACGGCGCCTTCGCGGTGCAGTGCCAGAGCCAGTGCCAGGGCCGGTGACTCGCGGACGTCGCTGGTGTTGGGCTTGAACGCAGCCCCCAGCACGGTGACCCGGGTGCCTCGGAGCGGCTGGTCGTCGAGGGCGTCGGCGATGAGGTCCATGGCGACCGTGGTGCGGGACTCGTTGATCTTCTCGGCTGCGAGCAGGAGCTCGGCCGCGTTGGTGGCGCCGAGTTTCCGGGCGGACGCGGTGAAGGCCCGGATGTCCTTGGGCAGGCAGCCGCCGCCGTAGCCGATGCCCGGCTGCATCCCGCCGGCGCCGATCCGGGGGTCGATGCCCAGGATTTCCACGATCTTGGAGATGTCACCGCCGGCCTTCTCGCACATGTCGGCGACGCCGTTGATGTAGCTGATCTTGAGACCGAGGAAGGTGTTCGCCGCGCCCTTCGCCAGTTCGGATGTCGCGGGGTCGCAGACGAACAGCGGGACGCCCGTGTCGAGGATGGCGGCGTACACCGCGCGGATCGCCTTCTCGCCCTCCGCGCTGGTGACCCCGGCGATGATGCGGTCCGGGCGCAGCGTGTCGTCGACGGCGTGGCCCTCGCGCAGGAACTCGGGGTTCCAGACGACCTCGACGTCGGTGCCGGCGGGGGCCAGGCGCTGGGCGAGGGCGGTGACTTCGGCGGTGGTGCCGACGGTGACGGTGCTCTTGCCGACGATCGTGCAGGCCTTGGCGAGGTGGGGGGCGAGCTGGCGGATGGCGCCGAAGACCTGGCCGTTGTCGTAGGAGCGGCCGTCGGCGTCGATCGGGGTTCCGACGCCGATGAAGTGCAGCTCGGCGAAGGCGGCGGCTTCGGCGATGTCGGTGGTGAACCGCAGGCGGCCGCTTCGGGTGTGGCGGGCCAGGAGCTCGGGCAGGCCGGGCTCGTAGATGGGGCATTCGCCGGCGTTGAGCCGCTCGACCTTGTCGCGGAAGACGTCCACGCCGATGACCTCGTGACCGAGTTCGGCCATCGCGGCCGCGTGCGGGATACCGAGGTGACCGCAGCCGATCACGGAGACGCGCATAGGAGTTGGTCCTTGTCTGGTCGAGGGGCACACCGTTACTCGATGTGCTCCTGACGCTACTGGGTGCTGGAAGGCCTTGAGACCGGCCTTGGAGTCAGCTGCTCATCGGTGGGGACGCGCCGCCAGCGTCCGGAACGACCGCCGCCGCGAAGGTCAGACTCACGTCAACGCCTGCCGTCGACGTGGACGCCCTGACCCTGCTGGCGCTGCGCACGGCCCGCCCGGGCGCCGCTGGCGACCCGCGCCACGCCGCCGGGGCGGCGCTCGTCGGATGCCGGGGGCTTAGGCCTGCGCTGCGACGGCGAGTTGGTTGACGAAGTGGGTGAACTCGCGTGCGGCGGGTTCGTTCTTCCAAGGAGCGAGAGCCTCGGTGACCTTCGTCAGGTAGGCGGTGGCGCGCCTGGACGTGACCCTGGCCAGGATGCCGACGGCTTCGCGGCCGGCCGCCAGGCCACTGTCGAGGTCGCGGGCCTGGAGGTGGCTGGTGGCGACGACCGCGCGGCGGATGCCGGTTGCCCGGGCGAAGCGGTCGGCCGGCATGGTCTCGGCCCGCTGGTTCCAGACTAGGGACATCGCGGGCTTGCCTAGGTCGCGGAAGACTTCAGTGGCATCTGCGGCGAGCCGGGCCTCGTTGAAGTAGCCGAGCCACGTGGGGTCGTTGGTGCCGGGGCGGATCTGTTCGAGCAGGTCCTCAGCGCAGCCCAGCGCGGCGGTGGCGGCCGATGTGTCGCCGAGGCGTCCGTGGGCGCGGGCTTCGGCGAGTTTGGCGAAGGCCAGGACGCGGGGCGCGGCATGGCCCTTGGCCCGTTCGAAGGCGCCTTGGGCCATGTCGACTGCCTCGTCGGGGTAGCCCTGGAGCATGCTCTGGAGTGACATGGTGGTGAGGACATAGGCGCCCATCTCGATGTCGCCGCCGGCCCTGGCCAGGCGTAGCGCTTGGATGAAGTGTTGCTGGGCGACGGTGTGCTGGCCGCTGTCGAAGGCGGACCATGCCACGACGCGGGCGAGTTCGGCGGTGGCGGAGAACAGCTCGCGGCCGACGTCGTCGCTGTAGGTGCCGTTCAGGAGCGGGATGGCTTGGTGGGTGAGGCACTGGGAGACCGAGCTGGAGCGCCAGTCGCCGCCGCCGAACTTGGAGTCCCACTGGCGGGCTTGGTCTGCTGCTTCCCACAGGTCGGCCAGGTCGGTGCGTCCGACCCGCCGCCCGCCGTTCTGTCCGGCCGTGATGTCCGAGGGCAGGGCGAGCCAGCGGGTGACGGGTGTGGCGTAGGCGGCGGCGGCGAAGGTGCCGCCGCTGAGGACGTCGCGTCGCTTCACGGTGTCGGCGCTCCAGTAGTGCTGGACGCCGCGAACGGCGTCGGTGCGGTCTCTGGGGAAATCCCATCCCAGCCGGACGTCGGTCTCGCGCGCCACGCCCATGCCGATCTCGTCCGGGTCGACGGGTCGGCCGATGCGGCGGCTGAGCGCGGTGGCGATGAGCCGCGGGGTCGGGTCCTTGGGGCGCATGCCGGCCAGCCAGTTCCCCACGCTGGTATGCGAGTAGGAGGTTGGGTGGCCCTCGTCGGCCCCGAGCTGGTTGACGAGGTGGGCCAGTGACTTGCGGCTGACGCCGTAGGTCACGAGGAAGTCGTTCAGCTTGGTGTTCGGCTGCTTCGGGGTCCGGTGCGGTTGCGCCACGGCGGTGCCTCCCTCGGTCCGGGCTCGGCGCTGGCCGGTGTACGGCCAGCGCTCTCATGGGACCGCCTGCGGCCCAGGGGTGGCCAGGGCTGCGGGTTGGGCTGTTTCCGAGACGCCGGGTGGGATGGATCTGGGACGGATCTGGGATGTCAGGACGGGCGCAGCAGGTCGAGGACGGTCTGGTGGTAGATCGCGTAGACGTGCGGGAGTTCGGTGAGGTGGGCGCGTTCGTCGATGCCGTGGAGGCCTTCGTAGGGGACGCCGAAGCCTGCGGTGGCGGCGATGCCGTGGCGGGCGAGGAGGTTGCCGATGTTGGAGGGGCCTGCGGTCTTGGGGCGGGGTTCGAGGCCGGTCTCCTTGGCGGCGCGCAGCAGGGTGGCGGCGGGTTCCTGGCCGGGGGTGAGTTGGAAGGGCGGCCAGACGGCGACGGTGTCGACTTGGGTGGGGTGTGGGGTGGGGTGGTCGCGGTCGAGGGCGGTGGCGGCGGAGTGGACGAGTGCGGCGGCGTGGTGCTCGTCGAAGGCGGGGGTGAGGCGGATGTCGATGTTGAGGGTGCACAGGTCGGGGACGACGGAGAAGCCCTCCCCGCCGTGGCAGGCGGTGACGGAGACCTTGGGGGGCAGGGCGAACGGGTCGCTGTCGGCGGGGGTGGGGAGGTCGGCGCTGTCGAGGGCGTGGATGAGGTGGGCTGCGCGGGAGATCGCCCCGACGGTGGGCCGGCTGGATCCGGAGTGGCCGGAGGCCCCGTGGACCTTCACGTGGGCGCGCCACAGGCCGCGGCCGCCGACGACGACTTCCTCCAGCCCCGGGTAGCCGATCATCACTCCGTCGGGGCGGGTGGCCTGCGGGTCTGCAAGGTAGGCGAGGGCGCCGCCGAAGTGGCCGGTGTGCTCGTCGACGTCCAGGAGTACGGCGAGGCCGCCCGCGAGTTCGTGGGTGCGGGTGTGGAGGTCGGCGGCGATGTGGCAGAAGGCGGCGGCGGCGAGTTTGGAGTCGGCGCTGCCCCGGCCGAGCAGCCAGTCCTGTTCGATGTCGCCGGAGGTGGGTGGGAAGGTCCAGGCGCTCTCGTCGCCGAAGCTGGCGGTGTCGAGGCAGGCGTCCAGCGTCCACCATGGGCCTGGGGTGGCTCCGGCGATCTCCACGACCAGGGCGACCAGGTCGCCGTCCGGGTTTCGGAGGCGCCGGTGCGGCAGGTGGTGCCGGGTCAGCCAGTCCTCCAGGATCGCCAGTACGGGCTCGTACGGGTCGATCCCGCCGCGGCTGGGCACGCGCACCAGCTGTTGTGCCAGGTCGATGACCGATGCAGCCCGGCTCCTCGCAGCGTCCAGCAGGTTCTCGCTCACGTTCCTCCTCGGCCCGTGTCTACTTCTCGCGCGGGGTGAGCGCGAGAACCTCTTCCGGGGTGTGCAACGGCCGGGCGGATGCCCACGCTTCCCGGGCGTGCTGGACCAGGCCGATCGCGGCCTCGTGCCCCAGCAGGACGCCGGAGTCGAAGCCATCAGCACCGTGCAGGGACGGCAGCGGGACCACCGCCCGGGACTCGGAGGCGACGAAGAAGCGCTCCATCGCGGCTGGCTGCTCCACTACGCCGATCCGCAGGGTCGGGTGGCCGTTGCGCCGTTCGCGCGGGTCGCGCAGCTCAAGCAGGCGCAGGAGGTGGGCGGTGAGGTCCGGGTGGCGGGGCGGTCCGTACAGGACGCGGTAGTGCACCAGGTCGGGGACCTGGGCGACGGCCGTTTCGATTCCTGCCAGGTACGTCTTCTCGCGGGATCGGCTGCCGGTGACGACCAGCCACTCGCGTGCCGTGGTGACGACCTCGGTCATCGCTTCGAGCAGGTCGGTCCAGCGGGTGAGGAGGCGGTGCACCACGTCGGTGCCAGCCTGCTCCAGGATGCTCTCGGCGGTGCCGTCCTGGTGGGCGAACAGCACGGCGGAGCGCTGGCGGTACAGCTGGGCGAGGCCGTCCCGGTTGCGTTTGCCGGTGCGGCGGCGGCCGGATTCCCAGGCGCTCATCAGGCTGCCGTCGGTGGCCCCGCCGGTGATGGCGTTGAGCTCCACGGCCGCCTGGTCGAGGGTCAAGTTGCGCGCGAGGCGCTCCCGCTTCAGCGCCGAGTCGCTGTCCGGGCCTCGGGTCATGGCCACCCCCTTATGTCGCTCCCCTTTGGGGATTGTCGTCCCCAGCGCGAGGCCCGCTGGAACCTCTCCCGGCCCGGCCTGTGGTCGGCGGCGGGGCGGAGGGGTTCCAGCGGGCCGGTGGGCTCAGAAGTGCTCGGTGAGCCAGGGTTCGCGCTCGCAGGTGGCGCGGATCAGCGCGGTGAGGGCCTCGGGGGCACCGCATACCCCGGCCAGCAGGGCGGCGGCGGTGCTGCCGAACGCCCCGGCGTACCAGAGGGTGAACTGGGCCCGGGTGAAGGCCACCTCGGTGTCGGCCGGGGAGGCAGGGGTCAGCTGGGCGGTCCCCTTCGTGATCTCCAGCAGGTAGTGGTCCTGCCCGGAGCCGTCGCGGGTGCCGATCTCGATCCCGATCCGCAGGTCGAGGTCGGCCGGCCAGCCGCGCTGTCGGATGGCCTCCTCGACATCGAGGAGGCGCAGCATCCACGGCGGCTGGGCGTGGGTGGTCAGCAGGGTGCTGCGGGGCAGGGTGTGGAGCAGGAGCGGATGGGGCGGCAGCGCGGTGCGCTCGAATCGGATGGTGGGGATGCGGCTGTCCCAGCGACCGAGGAAGGCGAGCATCGCGGCGGTGGTGTCCGGGTCGGCGGCCCAGAAGCCGTGGACGGTCAGCTGGGCGCCGCGCTGCGGGTGGCGGGTGGTGGCCAGGGTGAGCTGCCCGGCCGGGGTGTCACCGGCGGTGCTGGTGAACTCGTAGGTCTGGGCACCGTGGTGCTCGATGAGGAAGTCGTTCCACCAGGCGGGGCGCGTGAGCGTCCCGTTCCAGTCGGGGGCGAGGCCGGCTCGCATCCGTTCTCCTGCCAGGGAGCAGCCGTGCTCGATCCGGTGGTTGCCGGGCTCGAACGTGGCGCGCAGGGCACTGGCGGGAACCTCGTGGGTGGCCGTCGGCACGGGTGCCTGCCAGCCCATCCGGCGGGCGTGCTTGGTCAGGGCGGTCCAGACGGTGGCCAGGACCGCGCCCTGCTCGCGCAGGGGACGGATGCGTTCCTCCAGCATCCGCGCGCCCAGGTGCTCGCCTCGCTCTTCCGGGGCCACGCACCCGGATCCCAGGCAGGCGGTGGGCACGGGGCGCCCGCCGAAGTGCTGGCCCGCCAGGAAGCCGAGTCCGCCGGCGATGACCTTGCCGCCGCGTACGGCGACGCGGGTGTCGACGCGCCCGGCGAGCTGGCGGACGGCGGGGACGGGGTGGCCGTAGCTGCGGGTGGCCAGGGCGTCGTACTCGTCGAGGAGGCCTCGCTCGGCCTGGACGATCAGGATCCGTTCGCTCGTCACGGTACTCCCTCCTGTCAGTAGCCGGTGGCGTCGCGCAGGGGCTGCGGGTCGGCCGGGACGAAGAAGGTCCGCTCGGCGGTGAGCACCTGCTCGCCGTGCTGGTTGTGGCCGGTGATGCGGCAGGTGACGATCCCGTGCTCGGGCCTGCTGGCCGAGGGCCGGGCCTTGAGGATCTCGGTGGTCGCGCTGAGGGTGTCGCCGACGAAGACCGGGTTCGTGAAGCGCACGTTGTCCAGGGCGAGGTTGGCCGAGGTCAGGCCGCTGGTGGCGCGCACGGTCATGCCGGTGACGATACCGAGGGTGACGATGCCGCACACCAGCGGCCGGCCGGGACCGGCGGTGCGGCTGTACTCGGCGTCGGAGTGGACGGGGGCCGGGTTGCCGGTCAGGGCGAGGGTCATGGCGTGGTCGAGCTCGGTGACGGTGCGCTTGGGCCGGTGCTCGATCACGGTGCCGGCGATCAGGTCGTCGAGCCCGGCGCCGACCGTCTCGCGGTAGCGCTGCTCGCCGATCTTCCGGAAGCCCTGGGGAAGGACGGTGTCGGTGTCCACGGGGTGTCTCCCTTGTCGGTGGGTCAGGTGGGCTGGTGGCCGGCGCGTTCGGTGAGGGCCTGGGCGGCGGCGTAGAAGGGCGCGCCGACCATCTGGCCGTGGACGCTGGTGATGGAGGCCCCGGTCTGCCCGCGGGCGGCGACGATGGCGCGGGCCTGGGCGAGTTCGGCTTCCGTGGGCTGGAACGCGTCGTTGATGACCGGCACCTGCCGGGGGTGGACGGCGGCCTTGCCGGTGAACCCGAGGGCGCGGGCCTGCTCGGCCTCGCGGCGCAGCCCGTCGGTGTCGGCCAGGTCGAAGTAGGGGGAGTCGACGGCAGCGATGCCGGCGGCCGCGGCGCTGTTGGCGAGGACGGAGCGGGCGTGGAGCAGGGCCTGCCAGGTGCGGGCGGCGCCGGTGACGGCGGCGTAGTCGGCTGCGCCGAACAGCACCCCGGTCAGGCGGGGCGCGGCGAGGATCGAGGGGGCCTTCTCGATGGCGCGAGGGGTCTCGATCAGCGCCCAGATCTGCGGGGTGTGGCCGTCGGTGTCGAGGGCGGCGGCGGCTACCTCGATGTCGCGGGCCGACTCGACCATGGGGACCAGGACGAGCGGGGGCTGGTGGGGGTATTCGGCGAGTGCGATCAGGTCCCGCAGGCCGGCGCGGGTGGTCAGGGCGTTCATCCGGACGCCGGACAGGGGCCCTGCGGGGTCGGCGGTGGCGAAGAAGCCGGCGGCGCGCTCGCGGGCGAGGTCCTTGTCGTGCGGGGCGACGGAGTCCTCCAGATCGACGAGCGTCACGGTGGCGCCGCTGGCGCGGGCCTTGGCGAAGCGCTCACCCGCGACGGCCGGGGTGACGATCCACGCCCCGCCCGGCGCGGTCCATCGGGTCGCTGTCACGGCTGTTCACCGCTGGTGTCCCGGTGGGTGCCGGGGGTGGGGCGGGTCGTGGTGCTGGGCATGGAACCCCTCCTGCTCGGTGGGATGGCGGCCCGCCGCCGGCGAGGTGCGGCGGCGGACCGGGTGGTCAGGTGTGCTGGAGCTGGCGGACGACCGCGCTGATCTGGTCCTCCTGGCCGGCGATCACCTGGCGCCTGCCGAGCTCGAAGAACACCTCGATCGGGTCGACCCCGCCACGGCGGGCGGCCTCCAGGACGGGGAGCTTGAAGCCGGAGAAGACCCCGGCCAGGCCGCTGACCAGGCTGATCGAGTCGATGGTCGGCGGGGCGGGCATCAGCTGGTCCTCGGCGACGTCGGCGGCGCGCAGCAGGGAGGGCAGGTCGATGCCGGTGGGGTGGCCCTTGCGCTCCAGCACCGCTGCGAGCACTTCCAGCTGGGTGTTGCCGGCCCCGGCGCCGAAGCCGCGGGCGCAGCCGTCGATGACCAGGGCGCCCGCTTCGACGGCGGCCACCGAGTTGGCCACCGCCATCCCGAGGTTGTTGTGGCCGTGGAAGATCACCGGGACGTCGCCGACGGCGTCCACGATGGCGCTGATGCGCTCGGTCACGTCGGCGGGCAGGTAGTGGCCGGCGGAGTCCATGATGCCCACCGCCCGGGCTCCGTAGGCGACCAGCAGGGCGCTCTGCTCGGCGAGCTCGCCGGGGCTGATCATGTGGCTCATCAGCAGGACGGCCTGGGCCTCCACGCGCAGGTCGCCCAGGACGTCGAGGTGGCGCTCGGCGACATCGGCCTGCGAGCAGTGCGCCGCGATCCGCACGACGTCGGCACCGTGCCGTACGGCGTTGCGCAGGTCCGCGGTGGTGCCCCAGCCCGGCGCCATGAACACCCCCATGCGGGAGTTGTGCAGTTCCTCCCGCACGACGGTGAGCATCTCGTCGTCGCTGAGCTTGGCCTGGCCTAGCTGGAGGGAGGAGGCACCGAGGCCGTTGCCGTGGCCGACCTCGACCACGGGTACGCCGGCCTGGTCGGCGGCGCGGGCGTAGGCGCGCAGCTGGTCGGCGTCGAGCTGGTGGCGCACCGCGTGGTGGCCGTCGCGCAGGGTCGGGTCGTAGAGCCTCACCTTCGGCTGGATCACCTGGTCCACAGGGCTGCCCCTTCCCGAGTGAGGGCGGCGGCCCTCTCGGCCGTGTGCACGGCGGCCGCGTTGATGATGTCGAGGTTGCCCGCGTAGGCGGGGATGTGGCTGCTGTGGGCGGTGATCTCCAGGGCGACGTCGATCCGCTCGCCGGCGACCGTGCAGGAGGTGACGGTGTAGGCCGGAGCGAAGGCCCGCACCCGGTCAGCGGCGGCCTGGACCGCGGCCCGTACCGGCTCGGGGCGGGCGTCGGGCGCCAGGACGGTGACCTGCACGCGGAACGGCGGCTCGGGCTGGGCCGGGCTGAGGTTGAGCAGCGCCTTGACCCGTGGTGCGCCGGTCAGCTCGCGGACGGCGGCCTGGGTGGTGGCGATGTACTCGTCGATGTTGAGCCGGGTGCCGCGCCCGGTGCTGGCGGTGGCGGCGGTGGCGACGACCTCGGCGTAGGTGGGGGCGCAGGTGGTGGCGATGGCGTGCAGGACGGGGATCGCGGTCTGCCCGCCGCAGCTGATCATGTTGAAGTGGCGGGAGGCCCGGGCGGCCTGGTCCCCGTTGACGGTGGGCACCACGTGCGTGCCGGTGCTGCTGGGGGTCAGGTCGACCAGCACGGCTCCGGTGGCCGCGAGTGCGTCCCAGTGGGCGGTGTGCACCGCCGCGTTGGAGGCGTCGAAGACCACGTCGAAGCGCTCCTGGGCTTCGACAAAGGTGGTGATCCCGCCGGCCATCGTGGTGAGCCCCAGTTCGGCCGCGCGGTGCAGGCCCGGCGAGGTCGGCGCGCGGCCGACGATCAGCGCGCACTCCAGTACGCCGGATTTGCTGAGCCGCTCGGCCAGGTCCATGCCGATCTTGCCGGTCCCGAGTACCGCGGCCCTCAGCCGCGCTGCGGGTTCCTTCATTGGCGGACTCCTTTTCGATTCCTGGTGATCTGTGAAGTCGGTTGCCCGGGCCGTAGCGCCGGGCACGGCATGGTGGTCAGCGGGTCTGGACGGTGACGGGGGGCAGCGCCTCGCAGAGCGCCTCGACGCGCGCGCCCGCGGGCAGGGGGAGGCTTCCGTGTACGGATCCGGCCAGCACGATGTCGCCAGCCTTGAGTCCGGTGCCGAACGCGGCCAGGCGCCGGGCCAGCCACACCACGGACGCCAGCGGGTCCCCGAGGACCTCCCGGCCCGCGCCGGTGGCGGTCAGGGCTCCGTCGACCCGCACGTTCAGCACCTGCTCGCGCAGGTCCATCCCCGGCCCGAAGGCGACGGGCGGACCGGTGACGATGCGGGCGCACGCCGCGTTGTCCGCCACGCTGTCCTCCAGCGTGATCTGCCAGCCCTGGTACCGGGTGTCGATCACCTCCAGGGCCACCATCACCTGCGTGACGCTGCTGCGCGCAGCCTCCAGGTCCACGGCCTCACCGGCCACGTCCCGGCCGAGGATGAACGCGAACTCCGCCTCGATCCGCGGGCACACCAGCTCGCCGACGGCGAGCTCGCCGCCGCTGGGCACGACCATGTCGTCCAGCAGGATCCCGGAGTCCGGGGCGTCGATGCCCATCTGCTCGCGCATCGCCGCCGAGGTCAGGCCGACCTTGTGGCCGATGGGGCGCGCGCCGTCGGCGATCCGCAGCGCCGTACCGGCCCACTGGACGCGGTAGGCGTCCGCCAGGGTCACCCCCGGGTGGCGTGCCCTCAGCGGCTCGATCGGGGTGACGGCGCGCTCGGCCACGAGCAGGCGGCGCGCTTCCTGCTCCACCCAGGGCTCCTGCGGGCCGCCTCCCGGCCCCAGGACGAGACCGGGGTTCCCGGACAGGGCGGCACCCAGGTAGGCCAGGCCCGGAAGAAGAGGAGGAAGGGCGTCGAACGCCCGGCCATCGGTGAGGTCGTGGTGCTCGCTGCCGCTCAGCGCCGGGGCGCTGGCAGTCGCTTCGGACAGTCCGGACATCGCGTCCCCCAGGGTTGAGGTCCCGGTACAGCCGATCTGTACCGGAAACCATCACAGCTCTCCGGACGCCGGTGGTGGCAGGGCACACAAGGGGGCCGACGGTCCGCAGGCGGGCACACAAGCCGGTGGCCGGCCGAGAAGGTCCCGGTCGGCCACGGAAGGGGAGCAGCAGGGGCGGTCAGGCAGTGCGCAGGGCCCGCTCCGCGCTGTAGCGGGTGACGACCTGCGGCAGGAAGTCGGCGTAGTGTCCGAGCCCGGTGACGTCCGCCTCGGAGCGGACCACCGCGAGCTGGTCCAGCTCGGCGGTGGCGCCGCGCGCGGCCTCGGCCTCCACCAAGCCCTCATGGTGCTTGTGCACCAGCCCCGCCGGGACCGGTGGAGCAACGAAGTGGACGCCGATGTTGCCGAACTCGCCCCGCGTGACGCCCCACACCGTCATGTCCTCGGGGTCGGCAGTTAGCCCGACCTCCTCCAGCAGCTCTTGGGCCGCGTGGCGCCGCAAGGCCGCCAGGTCGAGCGTCCCGCCTTCCGCGGGAGGCTCCGCGGAGCCGCCGGGCAGCGCCCACCTGCCCGGGGACGCGGTGGATCCCGAGTTCCGGCCGACGATCAGCCCGCCGTCCTCCACCGGCTGCAAGACAGTGACGAACACCGACGCGGGCAGCCACGAGCACGTGTCGAGGCGGCGCAGCGCGCGGTAGCGGTAGGTGACCCGGGCCCACGACAGCAGCAGTTCGCCGCCCGCGTCCTCGATCGCGATGCAGGCCACCGCCGGGCCGTCGAACAGAGCCGGCTGGCGGGCCACCGATTCTTCCCAGAACCGGTCCATGGCTGCCCGTTCCTCGGACGACAGCTGGGGCACCGGCACTTCGAGCAGGTGCAGCGCACGGGCATCGAAGAACTCAACAGCGGAGTCGGTCACTCGACCATCGTGGCAGACCTGGGGCCCCGTTCGGCACGATGAGCGCGACCGGCCCGGCTGTGCTACCTTGCCGCAGCCGTCGCGGCCAGCCGCCGGAGGCCCTCGTGCAGCGCTCGCTTGCGAGGCCAGCGCGTCACCTCGTTCCCCGGCAGAACCACCCAGCTGGGGACGCTGCTCTCCGGGGCTTGTACGTACGGCGTGGACCCTCACGCGCTCTGTCGGCCCCCTCGTCTGCCCTCCCGGCGCGTTCGGCACGGCGGTGTGATGGCCTCGGCACGGCGGCGCAGCCCAGCGACCCGGCCCGCCGGGCCGGGTCTGCCAAGACTCCACGGGGAGTGAACATGTCGATCACCTTGAACAGCGGCGCCCGCGTGGTGGCCGTGGTCGCCCACCCCGACGACGACGCGCTCATGTTCTACGGCACCCTGCGCACCTGGCGCAGCGCGGGGGCGAGCGTCACCGTCCTGCTCGTCACCCACGGCGTCAACGGTGTCTCCGTCGCCGACCAAGCCACCGGGCTCCGGCTGACCAGCACCCAGCGCCTGGCGGAGATCCAGGCCTCCTACCAGGACACCGGCATCACGGTGGAGTGCCTCGGCTTCGAGGACGGGGCCCTGAGCGCCGACCGCGAGCTGGTCACCGTCATCGAGGCCGCACTGCTCCGCCTGGGCTGCACCGTGCTGCTGACCCACGCTCTTCACACCGGGGTCGACCACCAGGATCACCTGGCTGTCGCCCGCGCCGCGCTGAACTCGGCCGCGCGGGTGCCCACCTGCACAACGATCCTGCACGGTAAGCCGCACGCCCCGCGCCACGAGTTCACCGCCTCCGTGCTCGTTGACATCACCCCGTACATCGCCGACAAGATCAAGGCTCTCCACGCCCACCAAACGCAGGCTGGCCGCTACTACCTGACCGAGGACTACACCCGCTGGCGCGCCGCCGGGCCGGGCTGGACGCTGCTGCCCGCCCAGGCCGGCGAGTGCCGCTACTTCGAGGAGCTCGCCCCCTCCCTGCTGCTCCTGAGTCAGCCGGCCGACCTGCGCCGGTGAACTCCCGTCGCCCTGAGCCTCCGGCCGGGGCCGCCACCTGAGCACCCGTGGACCTGTCCGATCTCGTGAGAGGTGAATCATGCCCACCCTCAAGGCCGTCATCGCCGCCGCTGGCGTCGGAAGCCGCTGGTTCCCCGTCGGCAAGACCACCCCCAAGTGCATGCTGCCCGCCTGGAACAAGCCCCTGCTCGCCTACACCGTCGCGGACTGCGTGGCCGCCGGCGCCCAACAGATCACCGTCGTCACCGCGCCCGGGGAGTGCACCCGGCAGGTCCGGCACTTCCTCACCGAAGACTCCGAGCTCAAGCGCTACTTCACCGCCCGAGGCTGGCAGGACAAATACCAGCCGATCGCCCAGCCGCTGGCCGCCGAGTTCACCATCATCGAGCAGCCCCGGGACACCGGCCTCTACGGCACCGCGCTGCCGCCGCTCTGCGCCGCCGACTGGATCGGCGACGACGACTTCCTCCTCGTCTCCGGCGACGACCTCCTGTTGCGCCTCGACCACGGATCCGACCTCGCAGACCTCGCCGCCGCCCGCCACAACGCCCGGACGGCGGCCGCGATCGCCGTCGCCACCAGGCCCTCCGACAAGCCCCTGCGGTATGGGATCGTCCAGCCCCGCGCTGGGACCGAGCCGCACCTGCTGCTCGGCGAGCTCCGGGGCTGGTCCCCCGAGGACCGGCAACGCCGCACCGCCTACATCGACATCAGCCGCTCTCTCCTCCCCTCGTCCGCCCTGCCGTACTTCGCAGAGGTCCAGCCGGCGGCCAACGGAGAGCTCCGCGCGACCGACGCGATCACTGCCTTCGCCATCGACCACCCCACGCTGATCCACCCGATCCTGGGAGCCTTCTACGACTGCGGAAGCCCCGCAGGCCTGCACGCCGCCAACACCGTCATCTCGGGCGCGGCCTGAAACAGAGCGACGGCCCGTCCGCTGCTGCACACGGGAGACCGGCTGCCCCGAGCATCCGAACGGGCCAATGCCCCAACGACCCGACCCAAAGTTGGTCAACCGTGACCACTTCCATCACCACCCCGCCGCCGGTCCGCCGCGATCCGCGGCCTGCACCGTCGGTGGCGCCAGCGGGACTGAGTGGCACCCGGCCGCCCGGGGCACCCCCGGGCGGCCACCTCGAACCTTCCTTCGGGAACAGGCGCCGCAGCTTCGGCCTCGCCGCAACCTGTTCCCCATGGCCTGACCGGGAGTGACCTCCATTACCAAGGAGACCGACACCCACGACGACTACGCCGACGACGGCCTGCCCGATGGCTGGTGGATGTGCCTGCATCACGGCCCCGGCGGCGGCCCCGGCGAGCAGTGTCCCGACTGCCGGGAGCACTGGGGACTTGCCCCCTACCCCACCTCCACCCGGCTCCTGGAGCGGCAACGCTGAAAGACCTCTGACTGCGTGCAGCGGGCATGTGGGAACGCCTGGACCAGCCAGCCATTGCTACAGCTGGGGAGTAGCCCGCCGCTTGACCACGCGGAGCCCGGCCAACGGGCCGGGCCAAACTTGCAGCCGAACGAGCTCGGTGGCATCCGCGCCATCGGTGCAGTCGGGCGCGTCCAGGTATGAACGGGATGCCCTGACACGGACCGCCCCGGCAGGGACTTCGAATCGCGCGGCATCGGGGAAGTAGTCGGTACACCCCATCACGACGACGCACCCGGACGGTACCGACAGGCTCGCCTCCACAACGTGGTCGAAGGCGAGGCCGTCATCGGTCGGCTCGGCGCCGAGGATCTCCACATCGACGCAAACGTCGAGGTTCTCCTCAGTACCGATCGCCAGAGCGTCACCAGCGACGGCGATCCCGTCGACCCAGGCCTCCTCAGTCCACGCCTCGCCCAGATCTTCCTCGGACGCCTCATCCAAAACGTGGATCTGGTGGTAGTCCGCGAACAGCGTCAGATGCATCATCACGCGATCATCATCGCTTCCGCCTCCAAGAGCTGACCTTGTGGTGTGGCAGCTGTCGGTCGATGGTCGCCATGGGCGCGCGATGAAAGCAGTCGACAGACCCTGGCCGAGCTGAAGATGCGCGGCCGGACACCGCTTGCTCGCACCACCCACCGGGCCACCGCCTGTCCCTTATGCGGCCGCGCCGCCAGGCCACCGCCACTCGGCCGGGCCATCGCGCTGTCTGTCAGCTCTGACCGGCAGGTTCCAGTCCGGCCCCTGACCGCCAGGACTTTGCAGCCGCTGAACGAGTGCCCTCCGCGCGTCGCCTGAGATTGTGATCAGGCGGCTGGAGGGCACAGCCGGGCTGGAGGCGGCCGGGCAGGTCCTCGGCCTTCCGACACCATGGCGCCGCTCGCCCCGGGAGCGGCGGGGTTCACCTTCTATCGCCTGCTGATTCAGACCGGCCGCCGTCCGGTCGCCCGGCCGCCCGGCCGCCCGGGGGAGTCGTATCAGCGGACCTCGGGGACGATGGAGCCGACATAGGAGACCCAGTCGGCCTGGAACTGCTCCTTCGTTCGGCCGGTCGCGGACATGATCTCCTGGTCGTACTGCCCGGGGTCGCTGTAGTGCGCCACGACGAATGCGAACAGCTTGTCCTCGCCGTTCTTCCGTGCCAGGTACCCGATGGCCGAGCCGGCCAGGGCGTAGTTGACACTCCGATTCTGCGCGCGACTGCTGTAGAAATCGTGGGATCCGGGGATCTGGATCTGGTACTGGTAAGCGTGCAGTGCTGCCTTGAGGTTTGCCTGGGCGAGGTTGTCCTTGCCGCGGAAGGCCATGTACTCGGCGAAGCCCTCGACGACCCAGGTCTGGGTCTTCTGCATGCCCGCGACCAGGACCTGCTCGGTCTCCAGCGGTGCGAGGATGGCGTGCGCCATCTCATGCCGCCCGATCTCGCTGACGTCCTCTTGCCAGTTCGCCGAGGTGAAGGCGCTCAGCGAGGTGTCGATCACGATGCGGGAGCCGCCGAACTCATGCGCGCTCGTGGAACCGTCGGCGGGCATGCCTATGTTGACACCCGCCTCCAGCTGGTCGTTCGCCCGGCCGTCGCCAGCGTAGAGCTTGTTGTAGACGTCGCGGTTCTTCTCCAGCACCACGAAGAAACCGGGCCCCGGCTGCCGGCCGGACGGGACGCTCGGAGCGACCCGGTGCCAGGCGTCCAGGTCGTCCTTGGCCGCCTGGGCCAGGACATCGGCGTCCCGCTCCAGTTCGGCCGACTGACCCTTGTCCGCGACGACCACGAGGTGGTCCCGATTCTCCACGGCCAAGTCGTCGTACAGGTCCCAAGGTGCTGGATAGTAGGCACTGCTGTCCGAAGCACTGCCGACCTCCGTGATCACGGGCACGCCGTTCTCGTGGCCGATCCGCCAGTTGTACTCCTCGGCCACCGGCTTGGCGTCCACACCCCTCACCTGGTGCACGAAGTTGACCTGCAGGCTGCCGTTCTGCGGCACGACCAGCTGCTGCTCCCAGCGTGCCTCCTGCCATGGGATCCTGACGAGGTTCCGGAACACCTTGCTCTGCTTCTCCCGCAGCTCGTCGCCCTTGAACGGCTTAAGGAACGCCGCTTCGTCCTTGGCCGCCAGCGCGTCCGTCATCTCTTTGGTGAGCCGCGTATACGGCGTGGGGTCGGTGGTCGCCGACGGGACGGCCGTGTGCGTGACCATCCGGCAGGTCACCAGGCCCGCGAAGATCACGACCAGTGCAACCAGGACGCCGAGCACCGAGAAGACGATCTTCCTGGTCGTGCGCGGCGGCTTACCCGCGGGCGGCACCGGCGGCTGGTTCGGGGAGGGCGTGGACTGGTTCGGGAAGCTCATCTCGGTCACCCGAACTTCCGGCGCGTCCAGGACGCCCAGTCCAGTGGTAGGCCCAGGTCTCTGGCTGTGCGCATGCTCATGCAGTCCCCCCGCTGTGACTCGTCGTTCGCAGCAGCACGACACGTAACGAGCAGCTGGGATAGCACACCGGCACCCGTCGAGTCGCGGATCACGCCTGCCGCAGTCGGTGATTACCGTACCGGCAGCTGCTGACGACGCATCATCAGGGGGGAGCGCCCCCGGAGGGGCTCCCCGAGGTGTGGACACCAGTGCTATGCGGCGAGTGCCAGGCCTCCTTGTTGTCGGTGGCTCCGCCGGCTCCAGGTCGGGGTCGGCGGAGGTGGTGCACAGTGGCGTCGCGTGTCCGGGGCCGGTCAGTCCGAGACGATGCTCGGGATGTGCTCGTGCAGGGCGTCCAGCAAGGCGATCTGCCGGGCGGTCAGCTTCCCAGCCGCCCGGGCGGCTTCCTGCTTCGCCAGCCACTTGCCCGGCCGCAGCGTCGGGTCCGCCTTGCCACCAGTGCGGGTGGCGGGGCCCGTGAGTGTGCCGACTGGCTCCTGGAACGGCTGCCCGCCCTGCTCGGCGCGAACGACACCCCCCAGCAGCTCGTCCTCACGCCCGGACCACCGCGCGACGCCCAGCGCCGTAACCCCGGGCTGCGCCTGCCGGCCACCGGACTCGTCCTCGACTCCCTGATTCTGGCGGTGCTGGAGCAGAAGGTCACGGTCCTGGAGGCGAGACGCGCCTGGAGGTTCCTCATACGCCGCTACGGCGAGCCCGCCCCCGGCCCCCGGTCGGACCTCCGCGGCGCCCCTTCCGCCCGGCAATGGGCCCTGATCCCGTCATGGGACTGGCACCGCGCGGGTGTCGACAGCAAGCGCGCCGACACGATCCAGCGCGCGGTCCGGCTCGCACCCCGGCTCGTAGAGGCCTCGGCCATGACCAGCGCAGACGCCCACGCGCGGCTGATGACCGTGCCCGGCATCGGCATCTGGACCGCCGCCGAGACCCTGCAGCGCTCAAACGGCGACCCCGACGCGGTCTCAGTCGGCGACTTCCACCTCGCCAATTCCTCGTCAAGTCGGTGTGTTCAGATTTCCCCTGGGCGGCACCTAAAAGAGGTGCTCTGGTCGGCCTCGCCGAGCATCCGTCAGCAGAAGAGGTGAGACTTGGGTTCATGTCGAAGGGACAGGTCAGCCGGTTGCGGCACGCGGTCACCTGGGTCGATCAGCACCCGGTGGTCTGGCTGACTAGCGCCTTTCCGGTTTCCTACCAGGTGCAAAACTGGGAGCTGCAGCTCGAGGAGTCCCGCCTCGACGCCACACCGCCGGCGCCATTGGACGAGGACGAAGCGCTCGCGGCAATCCTGCCCATTCTGAACGGTTGGAAGGCGTTTTTGGAGGTCGAGCAGCGGCTACTGGTGACCTTCCGGTACCTGGGCGCGGAGCCGGTGAACCTACCCTCGCCCGGTTCGGGCCCGCTGCAGGTGCAGGCAGTGGACATCCTTGTCACGGTTTCCGACGCAGAGATCGAAGTGCAGCACGGCGCTCTGCCGGAACCGAGTTGGGACTGGGCGGAGACAGCTGCGACCGTCCCGGCTCTCGAACTGTGCCTGCGCCCCCTTCGCAACGGAAGCCGGCCGGTGGTCGATGCCGCTTACTGGCTCGTCACGCACCTGATCCAGTGGGCCGAGGGTGAGAAGGAGGCTGCCGATCAACTCAACGTGGCCGGTGCGTACTTCGCCAAGGTGAAAAGGCTCAGCGGGCGGAGCGACGAGCGGAAGGTCGGTCCCGCGAAGGGGTCGGTAGAGCAATTGTCAAAACCTGTGGATCTGCTAGCTGGTCTGGCGCGGAGGTGATGGTTCGGTGTCGGTGGGTGGTGTCAGCATTGTGGCGAGTCGGTCAACGCCGAATCCGCTGATCAGGAGGCGTTCTTTGTGGCTTCCGGTGAGGCGCTGGGTCCAGTCGACAAAGCCGCCGTCCGCGATCTCCAGTTGCTGACCGTGGACGGTTGCGTAGATCTTGTAGCACAGGTCGGTGTAGTAGCCGCGTCCGGTCACCCGGTTGGGATCGTCGATGATGTCAAGGCCCGGTGTTCCGGCCAGCTC
>NZ_JBHVVI010000152.1:8459-18906 GCF_042883685.1 Kitasatospora sp. NPDC058190 | reverse complement strand
GGCCAAGCGCGGCCCCGGAGGACAGCCCCCCCGCGAGGCGGTGCGGTTGAAGGCGGCCCCCACCGTCCCCGGCACCCCCGCGCTGCTGGGCGCCGCCCAGCGGGCGGCCTCGCTCGGCGGCCGGGCGCTGGCCCGGGGCGGCCGGATCGGCCGGCTGCCCGGCCCGCTGAGCGGCTGGTCCGCCGACCGGGACACCCCGGTGCCACCCGCCGAATCCTTCCGCGCCTGGTGGCGCAGGAACCGGGAGGGGAAGTGATGAACGCCCGGGAGGCCATCCTCGCCCGGGTCCGCGCCGCGCTCGCCGACGTCCCCGCCGACGAGGCCCCGGAGGACCTGCCCGTCCCGCGCGACTACCGGCGCGGCCACACCGCCCCCGGGCAGGACATCGTGGCCCTGTTCGCCGAGCGGGTCGCCGACTACCGCGCCACCGTCACCCGGACCGACCCGGCCGGACTGCCCGGGGCGATCGCCGCCGCCCTCACCGCGCGCGGCGCCACGCGCCTGGCCGTGCCCGAGGGCTTTCCGGACGGCTTCCTGCCGTCCGGCGGCTGGGAGTGGCACCGGGAGCCCCTGGACGTCCCGGCGCTGGACGCCCTCGACGGTGCCGTCACCCTCGCCGCCGTCGGCATCGCCGTCACCGGCACCGTCGTTCTGGACACCGGCCCGGGCCAGGGCAGACGCGCCCTGAGCCTCGTGCCCGACTACCACCTGTGCGTCGTCCGCGCCGAGCAGATCGTCGACGACGTCCCCGGGGCACTCGCCCGCCTCGACCCGCGCCTGCCGCTGACCTTCGTCTCCGGCCCGTCCGCGACCAGCGACATCGAACTCACCCGGGTCGAGGGCGTGCACGGGCCCCGCACCCTGGACGTCGTCATCGTCGACACCGCCGACACAGCGGCCACCGCCGCCCCCGAACCTTCGGAGCAGCCATGAGGATCGCCCTGCACACCCGCGTCCGTGGGGACCGGATCGAGGAGTACGAGGCCGCGCACCGCGAGGTGCCCACCGAACTCACCGACGCCATCCGGGCGGCGGGCGTGACCTCCTGGACGATCTGGCGCAGTGGTTCGGAGCTGTTCCACCTGCTGGAGTGCGAGGACTACGCCCGGCTGCTCGCCCGGTTGGAGGGCCTCCCGGTCAACATCGCCTGGCAGGCGCGGATGGCCGACCTCCTCGATGTCGTCCACGACTACTCCGCGGACGGTGCCGCCGCCGGGCTGCCCGTGGTGTGGGAGCTGTAACCGTCCCGGCCGCCCGGCCCGGCCCCGGTGTCCGGAAGCACCACGGCCGGGCCGGACGGAGCCCGTATGCTGCGAAGATCAGATGACCAGGGAAGGCGAGGCAGTGCCAGTCACCGACGAGGCGATCGAGAAGATCAAGGCCATGATCGTGAGCGGTGAGCTCCGCCCCGGCGCCAAGCTCCCGAAGGAGGCGGACCTCGCGGACCGGCTCGGCCTGTCCCGCAACTCCCTGCGAGAGGCGGTCAAGGCGCTGTCGCTCATCCGGGTGCTCGACGTGCGCCAGGGCGACGGCACGTACGTGACCAGCCTGGAGCCCGAAGTCCTCCTGGACGCGCTGGGCTTCGTCGTCGACTTCCACCAGGACAACACGGTGCTGGAGTTCCTGGAGGTCCGCCGCATCCTGGAGCCCGCCGCTGCCGCGATGGCCGCCCGGGTCATGTCCGAGGAGGACGTCACCGGCCTGGGCGAGGTGCTGGAGAGCCTGGACGAGGACGCCTCGCTGGAGGAACTCATCGCCAACGACCTGGAGTTCCACCGCAGGATCGCGGCCGGATCGGGCAACACCGTGCTCTGCTCGCTGATCGACGGCCTGTCCGGGCCCACCATGCGCGCGCGGATCTGGCGCGGGCTGACCGAGGAGGGCGCGGCGGCCGACACCCGCCAGCAGCACCGCGCGATCTTCGACGCCATCGCCGGCCGGCGCCCGGAACTCGCCCACGCCTGGGCGACCGTGCACGTCGCTGGGGTCGAGCAGTGGCTCCGCGACACCCTCGGCGAACCGGGATCGGCCCTCGGCTGACGTAGTGGTGTGGCGCCCGGGAACCCCGGCGTCACACCACTACGCGGGATGGGACACGTCAGGCCAGGTTCCACCGCTGCGAAGTGGCACCCGCCACACAGGGCTGGAGACCGAGCGGGGTCCCGTCGGCGGTCCGGCCGACGGGCGCTCCGAGGCAGAGCCCCGGAGCGGCCGGTGTGGTGACGGTACCGTCGGAGTTGAACCGCCAGTGCTGGTTGAGGCCGTCGTTGCAGTTCCAGATCCCGACCGGGGCACCGGGGGCGGTGCTGGAACCGAGATCGTCCAGGCAGCGCAGAGCGCTGCCGGAGTACACCTGCACGCTGTCGTCCGCGAGGTGGCTCCAGCTCTGGTTGGAGCCCGTGTTGCAGCTCCAGATGTCGAGCCGGGCGCCGGGGTTCGTGGTGGCGCCCGGGATGTCGACGCAACTGTTGGAGGCGGCGAGGACCAGGGCCCCGGTCACCGGTCCGGTGGTGAGAGCGAGGTCGTCGCCCCAGCCGGTGGCCGTGTTGCCGGGCGGGTTCCACTCGTAGACCGTGGCGCTGGTGCTGTTCGGTCCGGTCGTGAACCGGACGACCCACCTGGTGTAGGAGGTGCCGGAGAGGCAGGTGCTGGTGTCGGTGCCGCCGAAGTCCTTGACGCCGAGCCGGACGCACTGGCCGGCGGCGCTGATTTTCGCCCAACCGCCCAGGTTGTAGGCGGTGTTGGGAGTCAGACCCGAGATGGTCTCTTCGGCACCCGAGTTCGGCGGGAGGTGGATGCTGTACGCGCCGCTGTGGGCGTTTCCGGCCACCGCGCCGGCACCGCCGTAGCAGGTCCAGCCGGAGCAGTCGCCGGACTCGAAGCCGAGGTTGCCGCCCGGCGTGGCCGACCCGGTTCCGGGAGTCACCGCGAACCGGGCGAACTGGTCGTTCTGGTAGCCCACGACACCGAGACCGGCCTGGCCGCTGGAGAAGGTGTCGTCGTTGACCGAGCCCACGGCGGTGCCGTCGATCACCGCGGTGAGGTTGCTGTCCTGCATGGTCAGTGCCACCGAGTGCCAGCTGTCGGTGCCGAGCGCACCGACGGTGCCCTGGGCGAGGGTGGTGAAGTTCCAGCTCAGGTCGCTCCTGAGGATCGACCAGGCGCCGGTGTCGGAGACGCGCAGGTGGTAGGCGTTCAGGCCGTTGTTGTTGCGGCCCTGCTGGCCGACCCGGCCGAGTAGTTCCACGCTGCCCTGCTGCCGCAGGAGCACCCTGGCGGAGACGGTGTAGTTGCTCCAGCCGCCGTCGCCCATGAGGGTGTAGGGGTTGGCGTAGGGCTCGCCGGTCCAGCGCACCGGTGTGCCGGTGGCCATCTGCTGCAGGCAGGTGCCGGACTGGCCGCCGGCGCAGGGCACCTTGGCGAACGCGCCGTTCATGTCGGTGAAGTACTTCGGCGAGGTGCTGTCGGTGGCCCCGCCGAAGTCGTCGCGGTAGGGCAGGGCGAGGGGAGCCGCGGGCGGCGGGGTGGCGTTGCCCTTGCCCTGGGCGGCGGCGGTGCCCGGGACGGTGCTGGTCGTGGTCAGGGTGTAGACGTGGCCGGGCTGCAGGGTGAGGCTGTACCGGCCGTTGCCCGGTGTCAGGTCGCTCTGGTGAACGAAGTGGTCCGCGGTGTTGCCGGAGTTCACGTCGGTGGCCCAGACGTGGACGGTCCCGCCGGACAGGCCGCCGGTGACCTGGAGGTTCACGGTCTGGGCGGCGGTGGCGTCCATCGTCTCCAGCACCGTGCTGTAGTCGTCGGTGGTGGTCGAGCGCAGCGTCACGTAGCTGCCACCGCCGCCGCTGAGGTAGCCGCCCGCCGGGTCGATGTAGCGCCAGCCCGGCTGGGTGAACTGGGTGGTGTGCGCGGTGACCCAGGTGGTCCTGCCGATCAGGTAGTTCCCGGACCAGGGCTGGTTGGCGATCGACATGCCGTCGGTCGAGTGGTACAGGTTCGGGTAGAGCGCGGCGATCACCGGCCAGTTGATGAAGGTGGTCATCCGGCCGTCGAGGTAGTCGCGGTTGATGCCCCGGGCGACCGCCGGCGCGCCGTCGGTGGCGTCCTCGGAGCCGTTCTCGCTGGCCCACAGCGGTTTGCCGAGGCCACGGGCGTTCGCGGTGCTCGGGCAGGAGGAGAAGGATCCGAGGTAGCCGCACGGGTAGTGGACGCCGACGATGTCGACCGCGTTCCTGAACGCCGGATCGGTGGTCATCGCGTCGGCCACCGACCAGCCGTTGTTGTCCGATGCGACCACCTTGGTGGCGCCGTAACCGTTGGACACCAGCGAGGACTTGAGGTTCTCGTACCAGGCGGCGTCGAAGCCGCGTTCGTTCCAGCCACCCAGGTAGTCGATGGTCAGCCCGTGTTGCCTGGCGCAGCCCATCCAGTCCATCAGGTAGCTGATCGCGTTGGGAGTGAAGAAGGTGTTGTTGCCGCCGCCGACCCAGCCCGGCGCGCCCCAGGAGAGGCCGTAGAGCTTGATGCCGGGGTTGCGTGCCTTGGCCTGCGCGGCCAGCCACCACTCGTAGCCCTGGTCGCAGTCCACCACGCCCTGGGTGTGCTCGTGGCTGGCCTCGGCGCCGTCGGTCGAGTTGGTGTCGCCGCCGATCTCGATCTTCAGCAGCTGCAGGCTGGCGCCGTAGCCGGGCTTGAACAGGTAGTCCAGGAGCTGGGTGCGCTGCGGCTCCGGGTAGTCGACGAGGAGTCGGGTGTTGCCGCCGCCGCCGGAGATCGCTCCGATGCCGTCGAAGGCGAGGCCCGGCTGGGTGCCGTCGACGGTGACGGCGGTGGCAGGGGTGGTGACGGCACCGGCCGTGGTCGGCCGGATCAGGCTGGTCAGCGCGCTCAGTAACAGGATGAGGACGGCGGGCAGACCCGCGCGGTGGATCGATGGTTTCGCCACGGCAGCTCCAGGCAGACGGGAAGGACGGAAGGGAACGTGCTGCCGGCTTCGCGCGAAGGGGGCCGGCGGACGGTCGCTGTCGAACGGGGCCGGCGGAGCGCCGGGTGTACGGCCGGGACGCTCGGACGAGGCAACGGGCGATCGAAGGACCGGCGGTTGTCAGTGTATGCACAAGTCGCCCGATCGCGACCGTGGTTGACGCGAATCGATCCGATGAATGCGCACCCTCCCACGAAGTCCGGAGGCGTGCTGTCGGACCGCCCGAAGAACGGAACGGGCCCCCGAAGGTCGCGGAGCGGTGGCTGGACTAGCCACCTGACCTGCCGAATTCAGCTGGCGGTGCGCGAGATGGCGCGATCCCGGAGGGAGTCGACTCACGTCCGACGGGATGCGCCGACCATTGCGAGTCATCGGATATGTCGCCGTCAGATGCCTTGACAGTCCGCTCCGATCGCCGCGATACATGTACCTGACTCGCGGAGCCCACCCGATAGCGAGCATTCCAGGACAAACGGAGCATCCATGTCACGATCCATCAGTCGGAGAAGTGTGCTCACCGGCGTGGCAGTCGCAACCGCCGCCACCGTCGTCGGACCCGTCGGCATCCCGGCTGCGGCCGCGGCCGCGGGCGACCCGCTGCCCCTCGTCCCGCTGCGCATCCCGAAACTCGACCAGGGCACCTGGCAGCAGCCGGACAGCAAGATCCAGTGGATGCGCGACAACAAGCTGGCCATGTTCATCCACTGGGGCGTCTACTCGGAACCGGCCCAGGGCGAGTGGTACATGTTCGGCTCGAAGACCAAGCCGACGGCCTACCGGTCACAGTACGCCGGCGCCTTCGCCGCCCAGTCGCAGTCCTTCGACCCCGTCGCCTGGGCCCAGCTGGCCCGTGACCTCGGCGCCGCGCAGGTGGTACTGACCACCCGTCACCACGACGGCTTCGCCCTGTGGCCCAGCCGCCATCCCAATGCCTGGACCTCCGCCGACGCTCCGTTCCCCGCCGGCACGGACTTCGTCACGCGCTACGTGAACGCCGTACGCGCCGCCGGACTGCGCGTCGGGCTCTACTACTCACCGATCGACTGGCGCTACCCCGGCTACTACGACGTGACCGGGGCGAAGCCGCCGAGCCCCGCACTCACCTCCGACTGCGTGCTGCCGAACAGCCCGTACCCGTGGAACTACGAGGGCACCGATCCGGCCGGCTTCGACTACCACGAGAACGCCCGGACCATGAAGAACGAGGTGTACCAGTCCGTGAAGGAACTGGTCACCGACTTCGGCGCGGTCGACGACATCTGGTGGGACGGCGGCTGGCTGGCGCAGCAGGGCACCGACGCGGACGGGTCCTTCTTCTGGGAGCCCGGCCAGTACCGGGATCCGGGCAACGGCTGGCCGGTGGACGCCGCGTACGGCGAGACCGAGTGGGGCACCGGCAAGCCGCTGGGGCTCACCGGCCTGGTGCGCCAGCACCTGCCGAACGCGGTGGCCAACTCCCGTTCGGGCTGGGTGGGCGACTACGACATCGACGAGGGGTTCGGTGTGCCGAGCGGGCCGATCCGCTTCGGCCGCCTCGTCCAGAAGGCGTTCAGCGTCTCCGGCGGCACCTGGGCGTACAGCGGCGACCACGCCATGTCCCTGTCCTCGGCGCTGGCCCTGATCGTCAACTCCTTCGTCCGCGACATGTGCGTGATCGTCAACGTCGGCCCGGACGCGACCGGCGCGGTGCCGAGCAAGCAGGCAGCCGTCGTCCGCCAGATCGGCGGATTCATGACCGCCAACCGGGAAGCCGTGCACGGCACCCGCGGCGGGCCGTGGAACCCGGTGGACGGCCAGTACGGCTTCACCTTCACCGACCGGACCGTCTACGCCCACCTGCTGGCCGGGTACAGCGGCGGCAGCAGCTTCACGAGCCCCTCGCTGGGCGACGCGAAGGTCACCGCGGTCTACGACGTGGTCTCCAGGAGCCCACTCCCCCACAGCACGACCGATGGGAACGGCGTCACCGTCACCGGCATCGACCGCACCCGCTACCCCGACGACACCGTCGTGGCGATCGTGCTCGACCGACCGGTGGTCCCGACGGACATCGCCCGTGGCTGCCCGACCACGGCCGACAGCGTGGAGACCTCGCACGGGAACGTGACCGCCAACGCGGTGGACGGGGACACCTCCACCCGGTGGTGTGCGGCCGACGGCGGAACCGGCCACAGGCTCCAGGCCGACCTCGGCTCGGTGCGCCCGGTCACGGGCGCCCGGATCGCCTGGGAACTGCCGGGGAAGGCCTATCGCTTCCGGGTCGACGGATCCACCGACGGCTCCACCTGGTCGACGCTCGCCGACCTCAGCGGGAACACCACCGCCGCGCAGGTACAGACCATGACGTTCACGGCCCGGACCCGCTACGTCCGGGTGACCGTCACGGGCCTGGACGCCGGCGCCTGGGCGTCGATCCGCTCCTTGGAGGTCTACGACCGCCGCTTCCTGGACCCGTCCGTCTCCAACTCCGCCACTGCCGCTGGGTGACCGGCGCGGTGGGTGGCGCTCGTCGCGGGCGGGCGCCACCCACCGATCGGCATGGCTCAGTCGGCCTTGACCAGGTTCCACTGCCGCCAAGTGCCGCCGTTGACGGTCCACTGGGGTCGTCGGCCAGCTGTCTGGGAACACTCATCTGATCGATCTGGCCCGGTGATCCGAAGCCGCGATCAGCGAAGGCGGCGGACGATCCAGTGGGCGAGTTCGGCTTCGGCCTCCTGGAGCAGTCGCCGCGTCTCGGCCGTCGAGGCAGGGCTGGGCAGGTCCGCGAACGGGCGCATTGGTCAGCGACACGGCGCCAACGTAGCAGGAGGTCCCATGTCTGAGAAGCGAAGGGATGATCAAGCCCAACGGTTGGACGCCTCAGCATCTTCGAATCCACTGCTCTGACAAGGGGTTTCAAAACTCCTCTCACGAAACCCCTGGACTCGCCAGCACATGCCTTCTATAAATCCATCCCATGAATCAAGGTAATGTGAGCGCTCACAGCATCACTCGCTTCCCCCGGCGAACCGTCCACCTGGACTTCCACACCGGGCCCGACATCCCCGACGTGGGGCGGGACTTCGACCCGGTGGCCTTCGCCCGGGCCTTCAAGGAAGCCCACGTCGACAGCGTCACCGTCTTCGCAAAGTGCCACCACGGCCACCTCTACTACGGAACCGACCGGCCGGAACGCCACCCCGGGCTCGCCCCCGATCTCGACCTGCTCGGCGAACAGGTCGAGGCCCTGCACGCCGTGGGCATCCGCGCGCCGATCTACCTCTCCCTCCAGGTCGACGAGTACGCGGCCCGGGAGCACCCCGAGTGGATCGCGGTCGACGAGAAGCTCAAGGTCACACGCTGGAGCGCCACCGCCTTCGAGGCGGCCTGGAACATCCTCGACATGTCCAGTCCCTACGCCGACTACTTCGCCGACCAGTTGGACGAGGTGCTGCGCCGCGTCGCCCCGGTCGACGGCATCTTCATCGACATGTGCTGGAACCAACCCAGCGCGAGCCGCTGGGCGATCGACGGGATGCGCCGCGAGGGCCTGGACCCGACCGACGAGGACCACCGGAACCGCTACGCCGACCTCGTGGCCAAGCGCTACATGGCCCGCTACTCCGCCATGGTGGAGAAGTCCCTCCCCGCCGACGCCGTCCAGGGCGTCTGGTTCAACAGCCGCCCGAAGACCGGCCTGTCCGAGGAGCGGCAGTTCATCCGGCACGTCGAGATCGAGGGACTGCCCACCGGCGGCTGGGGCTACGCGTTCCTGCCGTACGTGGCCCGCTTCGTCCGCCCGCTCGGGCTGCCCGTCCTCAGCCACACCGGTCGCTTCCACGAGAGCTGGGGCGACAACGCCGGCCTCAAGCCCCTGGCGGCCCTGCGCTACGAGACCAGCCAGATGCTGAGCCACGGCCTGACCGGCGGCGTCGGTGACGTGCTGCACCCGCGCGGAGTGCCCTCGCGGGCGGTGTACGAGCTGATCGGCTCGGCCTACGGGCACATCGAGGCGTGCGAGCCGTTCCTGGAGGGCGCACAGGTCGTCAACGAGATCGCCGTGGTCGTGGACCCCGGTCTCGGCGACAACCCGGGCGCGAGCAACATCGGCGCCGTCCGGGCGCTCCAGCAGCTCCGCGCACAGTTCGAGATCGTCCCGCCGACCGCCGACCTGAGCGGGTACCGGGCCGTCGTGGTACCGGAGAGCACCCCCGTGGACGACGCCCTGGCCGAGCGCCTGGGCGCGTACCGCCAGGCCGGTGGCGCCCTGCTGCTGGTCGGGCCCGCGCTGCTCAAGAACGGCACGGAGCCGGCCCTGCCCGACCTCCCGGTCGAGGGCCTCGCCCCGGCTCCGGCCGGGGAGACCTTCCTCGCCTGCGAGGGCGTACCCGGAGCTCCGGAGGACTTCCCGGTCATCAACTGGGGCTCCCGGCTGACCGCCCGGGCGCTGCCCGGCGCCGAGGTCCTGGCCCGGGTCGTGGCGCCCTACTTCCCGCGCTCCTGGGACCGCTTCTGCGGCCACCAATACACTCCCCCGGCCGACCCGACCGACGAGGTGGCCGTCGTCGTCGACGACGGGGTGGCCGCCGTGACCGTGTCTCTGCTGGAGGCCTTCCACGAGCACGGCCTGGAGACGTACCGTCAGCTGCTCGGCGCCGCCCTGGACCGGCTGCTGCCGGACCCGCTCGTCCGCGCCGGCGGGCCGGTCCACCTGGAGACCACCGTCGCCCGGACCGCCACGAGCACCGTGGTGCACCTGATCAGCTTCGTCCCGTCCCGGGAGACCCCGCAGCTGGACCTGGTGCACGACGCGTTCCCGCTGGTCGACGTGCCCGTCGCGATCCGGCTCGCCACCGCGCCGCGCTCGGTGCGGCTGCAGCCCGCCGGACAGGAGCTGGCCTGGGAGCACGACGGCGAGTACGTCCACGTGCGGGTCACCACCGCGGACGGGCACGCGATGGTCGTGGTCGAGCACGACTGACGCGGTAGCGGCCCCGGGGCGCTCCTGGGGTCCGTCCTCAGACTCCCGCAGGCGGAGGTTTGAGGACGGGCCCCAGGGCCGTCAGCCGACGGGCAGCAGGGTCGGGTCCGCCATGATCCGGCGGACCGTCGTCAGCGCCGCGCCCAGCAGCGGCCCGCGCCGACCAAGGGCGGACGGGCGCAGCGCCTCCGGAGCCCAGGGCCGCACGGTGACCCGGGCGGCCAACTCGGCGCGTACGGACGGCAGCAGCCAGTCGGCGAGGTCGGCGTAGGCGCCGCCGAGGACGAGGCCGTCCGGGTCGATGAGGTCGACGGCGGACGTGAGGGCCAGACCCAGGGCGCGCCCCGCGCGGTCCAGCGCCGCCAGGGTCGGCGGGTGCCCGGCGCCCGCCCGTTCGGCCAGCAGGGCGATCGCGTCGCCCGGGCCGTGCGGCGGGCGAACCGCCCCGCCGCGCCCCGCCCCCCCGCCCCCCGCCGACTCCCCGCCGCCGCGGGCGCCCCCCGCGCCCC
>NZ_JBHVVI010000152.1:0-8449 GCF_042883685.1 Kitasatospora sp. NPDC058190 | reverse complement strand
GCGCAGCACGGCCGCCTCGCCCGCGTACTGCTCCAGGCAGCCGCGGGCGCCGCAGGCGCACCCGGGGCCGTCCGGGTGGACGGGGAGGTGGCCGAGTTCGCCGGCGAAGCCCCGGGCGCCCCGGAACAGCCGCCCGTCGATGACCAGGGCGGCGCCGATCCCGGTCTCGGCGGAGACGTGCACGAAGGTCTCCACGGGCTGCCCGGCGTTCCAGTACTCGGCCAGCGCCCCGAGGTTGGCCTCGTTCTCCGGTTCGGGCACGGTGTCCGCGTCCGGCCAGTGGTCACGGAGCCTGACACCGCGCCAGCCGAGGTTGGGCGCACGCTCGACCAGTCCGCCGGGTTCGTTCGGCACCACCCCGGGCACGGCCAGGATCCGGCCCTCGACGCGCAGCCCCAGGGTGGCGGCCTCCGCCTCCGCCGCAGTGGCCAGCGCGGCGACCTCCGCCAGCACTTCCCCGGCCGGCCGGCCCGCGTTGGCCCGCTCCACCCGGCGCCACACGCGCGGCTCGCCCCGCAGGTCCACCACGCACGCGCCGAGGTGACCGACGCCGATCTCCAGGCCGAGGCCCGCCGGGCCCTCGCCGCTCACGGCCAGCGCCCGTCCGGGTCGGCCGGGGCGTCCACTGGCGGTGGCCGCCGCCTCGGTCACCGCGCCGCGCCCGATCAGCTCGTCGACCAGCGAGGACACGGCCGCCCTGGTCAGCCCGACGCGTCCGGCGACGTCCGCGCGGGAGAGCGGGCTGTGCGCGGCGACCGCGCCGAGAACCACCGCGAGGTTCTGCCGGCGCATGTCCTGTTGCGACGCGGGTCCGTTCTCCCCGCTGCTGCCCACCTTGCCGACCACCGTCACGCGCCGCTCCTCCTACCGGTCCTCTGCCGGAGCGCCCTGCAAGGCCCCGGCCCGACGCAGGGTATCGCCGATCCGCATCAGCGCCTCCTCGTCCTTCTTCACCGGGTCCAGTACCGGGCCGTGGGCCGTCCGCCAGCGGCGGGCCACCGCGTCGGCGGGCTCACCGGTGAGCAGCGCGGCCGCTTGGGCGGCGGCGCCGAGCGCGACCAGTTCCTGCGCGTCGGGCACCTGGACGGCCCGGCCGGAGAGCCGCAGCACGGTCCGCTGCCAGGCCTGCCCGCGGGCGCCGCCGCCGATCAGCAGCAGCGGCTCGTCGCCCGCCGGGTCCGCGCCGCCCGCGCGCAGCACGCCGTCCAGCGCGGCGAGCAGGGCGTGGGCGGCGCCGTCGTAGGCGGCCTGGAGCAACTGACCCGGGGTGGTGTCGTGGCGCAGCCCGTGGACCAGGCCGGAGGCGCCCGGGAGGTCCGGGGTGCGCTCGCCGTCCAGGTAGGGCAGGACGACCGCGGTGCCGCCGTCCTCGACCTCCTCGCGGCCGCGGCCGCGGCCGAGGAGGGTGGCGAAGCGGTCGACGGCGCGGGTGCAGTTGAGCGTGCAGGCGAGCGGCAGCCAGGCGCCGAGGGCGTCGGCGAAGCCGGCGACGGTGCCGGTGGGGTCGGCGGGCCTGGTGCGGCCGACGGCGTAGACGGTGCCGGAGGTGCCGAGGCTGAGCACCGGCTGCCCGGGGAGCAGGCCGAGCCCGAGGGCTGCGGCCATGTTGTCGCCGGTGCCGGTGGCCACCGGCGTCCCTTCGCGCAGCGCGGTGCCCGGGCGCACGACGCCGGCCCGTGTGCCCGGCGCGAGGACCAGGGGCAGCAGGGCCGGGTCGAGGCCGACGCGGTCGAGGACGTCCTTGTCGTAGCCGTCCGGCCCCCACCAGCCGGTTCCCGAGGCGTCGCCCCGGTCGGTGACCGCCTCCCCGGTCAGCCGCTCGGTCAGGAAGTCGTGCGGCAGCCGGACGGCGGCGACGCGCTCGGCGGCGGCGGGCTCGTTGGCGCGCAGCCAGGCCCATTTGGGGGCGGTGAAGGCGGCGGTGGGGACGCTGCCGGTGCGGCGGGCGAGTTCCGCCGCACCGATGGCGGCCTGGAGTTCGGCGGCCTGGGGCGCGGACCGGACGTCGTTCCAGAGCAGTGCCGGGCGGACCGGCGCCCCGGACGCGTCAAGGGTGACCAGGCCGTGCTGCTGGCCGCCGATCGAGACGGCGGCCGCGCGGTCCGCCCAGCCCGTTGCCGCCGCGGCCTCGCCGAGCGCCCGCCACCACTGCTCGGGGTCGCTCTCGCGGCCGGCGCCCGTGCTGACGGTGTGCGGGGCACGGCCCTGGCCCAGGACGGCGCCGGTGTCGAGGTCGACGGCGAGGGCCTTGGTGGACTGCGTCGAGCTGTCGAAGCCGATCACGACACGTTGCTCAGCCATGCGTTCCTCCGGAGGGGTTCCTTCTGACGTCTCGGCATACTAATTTGTTGAGAGCCCTGACAAACACCCCCTGGCATTGATCCGGAGCCGCTCCATGTCCAGCGACCCGCTCACCCCCACCCCCGCGCACAAGTTCACCTTCGGCCTGTGGACCGTCGGCTGGCAGGGGCGCGACCCCTTCGGCGACGCGACCCGCCCCGCCCTCGACCCGGTCGAGACCGTGCAGCGACTGGCCGAACTCGGCGCCTACGGCGTCACCTTCCACGACGACGACCTGATCCCCTTCGGCGCGGGCGACGCCACCCGCGAGAACACCGTCAAGCGCTTCCGCGCCGCGCTGGACGCCGCCGGGCTGAAGGTCCCGATGGCGACCACCAACCTGTTCACCCACCCGGTGTTCAAGGACGGCGCCTTCACCGCCAACGACCGCGATGTGCGCCGCTACGCGCTGCGCAAGACCATCCGCAACATCGACCTGGCTGTCGAACTCGGCGCCTCGGTCTACGTCGCCTGGGGCGGGCGCGAGGGCGCCGAGTCCGGCGCGGCCAAGGACGTGCGCACCGCGCTCGACCGGCTGAAGGAGGCCTTCGACCTGCTCGGCGAGTACGTCGAGCAGCAGGGCTACGACCTGCGCTTCGCGATCGAGCCCAAGCCCAACGAGCCGCGCGGCGACATCCTGCTCCCCACCGTCGGCCACGCCCTGGCGTTCATCAACGAGTTGGAGCGCCCCGAGCGGGTCGGCCTCAACCCGGAGGTCGGCCACGAGCAGATGGCCGGGCTCAACTTCCCGCACGGCATCGCCCAGGCCCTGTGGCACGACAAGCTGTTCCACATCGACCTCAACGGCCAGTCCGGCATCAAGTACGACCAGGACCTGCGCTTCGGCGCGGGCGACCTGCGGCAGGCCTTCTGGCTGGTCGACCTGCTGGAGTCGGCCGGCTACGACGGCCCCCGGCACTTCGACTTCAAGCCGCCGCGCACCGAGGACTTCGACGGCGTGTGGGCCTCGGCGGCCGCCTGCATGCGCAACTACCTGCTGCTGGCCGAGCGTTCCCGCGCCTTCCGGGCCGACCCGGAGGTGCGGGCCGCGCTCGTCGCCTCCCGCCTGCCCGAACTGGCCCTGCCCACGGCCGGGGACGGCCTGGCCGGGCTGCTGGCGGACCGCTCCGCCTTCGAGGACTTCGACGTCGACACCGCCGCCCGGCGCGGCATGGCCTTCGAGCAGCTGGACCAGCTCGCCCTCGAACACCTCCTCGGCGCCCGCTGAGCAGGGGCGCGGCTGCGTCGCCCTGGAACTCGGTCCCGGGCCGTCTCCCACCGCCCACGTGGCTCGCTACTGCCGAAGAGTCCATTCGGCGGTCACGCTCCGCAAGGCGGAGCCCGGCCCAGCCAGGTCCGCACTGCGAGCCGGGCCCGGCGGTACTACGCGACGCGGGCGGCGCGGCCGGGCCCCCGGCCGCGACCGGAGGAGCCCTGCTGATCGCGGCCGGAGGCGGCTCGGGTCTCGCCGGCGGCATGAGCGGGGCGGCCGCGGCGGCCGCGACTCGTGGACGGGCTGCGGCGCGGCCGCTCGACGACGGGGTCGGCGATCACGGTGGGAATGCCGGTGGGCACGCGGGCGCCGGTGATACGGGCCAGGTCCTCGTCGCCGGCGAGGACCCTGGTGGTGACGGGGGTGATGGCGGCCGTGGTCATCATGCGGGCCATCGCGCGGCGCTGGTTGGGCAGGACGAGGGTGACGACGGTGCCGGACTCGCCGGCCCGGGCCGTGCGCCCGCCCCGGTGCAGGTAGTCCTTGTGGTCGCCCGGCGGGTCCAGGTTGACGACCAGGTCGAGCCCGTCGACGTGGATGCCGCGGGCGGCGACGTTGGTCGCGATCAACGCGGTTACCTGGCCGGTGCGGAACTGCTCCAGGGTGCGGGTGCGCTGGGGCTGGGACTTGCCGCCGTGCAGGGCCGCGGCCTTCACGCCGTTTGCGAGCAGGTCCTCGACCAGGCGGTCCGCACCGTGCTTGGTGTCGATGAACATGATCACCCTGCCGTCGCGGGAGGCGATGTGGGCGATCGTGGCGTTCTTGTCGAAGTTCTGCACGTGCAGCACGTGGTGCTCCATGGTGCTGACCGCTCCCGCGGACGGGTCCACCGAGTGTGTGACCGGGTCCTTGAGGAAACGCCGCACCAGGCGGTCGACGTTGCGGTCCAGGGTGGCGGAGAACAGCATGGTCTGGCCGCCTTCGGCGACCTGGTCGAGGAGCTCGGTGACCTGGGGCAGGAAGCCCATGTCGGCCATCTGGTCGGCCTCGTCGAGCACCGTGACGCCGACCCGGTCCAGTCGGCAGTCGCCGCGCTGGATCAGGTCCTTGAGCCGTCCCGGGGTGGCCACCACGACCTCCGCCCCGCGGTTCAGCAGCCATGCCTGGCGACTGATCGACGTCCCGCCCACCACGGTCGCCATCCGCAGGTGTACGGCGCGGGCGTAGGGGGTGAGTGCCTCGGTGACCTGCTGCGCGAGCTCGCGGGTGGGAACCAGCACCACGGCCAGCGGGTAACGCGGCTCGGCCCTCTGCCCGGCGGTGCGAGCCAGCACGGCGAGGCCGAACGCGATGGTCTTGCCGGAGCCGGTCCGGCCTCGTCCGAGGAGGTCGCGCCCGGCCAGCGAGTTCGGCAGCGTTGCGGCCTGGATCGGGAACGGCGTGGCGACGCCCTGGCGGGTCAACGCCGACAGCAGCGCCTTCGGCATGTCCAGCTCGTCGAAGGACTCGACGGCCGGCAGCGCCGGGGTGGTGCTCACCGGCATCGCGAACTCGCCCTGCGCGGAGGGGCGTCGGCCTCCGGCGGGCCGGGCGCCGTAGAAGGAGCCGCCACCAGAGCGGGAGCCGGCCGCGGAGCGGAAGCCGGCGTTGGGGTACGAGGAGCGACTGGAGCGGGCCATGCGGGAAACCTTCCTCGGGGCGGCACGTCACGAGGAAGGCTCCGTGGCGCGGGGCGCCGGGTGGAGACCGCAAGGGAACGGGCCGGAAGTGTGACGGGCGGAGCGCGGACGGCGGAACCGTGCGGCACGTCACCTACGGTCGGCGCTCACCGCGGAGGGCGGGAGCGAAGAACCTCGAACCGTGAACTGTCACGGCAGGGCGCCGATCCGGACGCGGCGCTGTGCGTCTCGCGTGGGGATGGCCGCCGGTGGCGGAGCCAGGAGCCTGGACGGCCGGGAAGATGCGCCGTGGCGCGATGACCGAGGGGCCCGCACCGGGCATGTGCGCGGTGCGGGCCCCTCGCTGCCAGGCGGGTGCCGTGGCAGAGGAACTACAGCGGGCGAATGTTCTCGGCCTGCGGGCCCTTCTGGCCCTGCGTGACGTCGAACTCGACCTTCTGGCCCTCAAGCAGCTCACGGAAGCCGTTGGCGTTGATGTTCGAGTAGTGGGCGAAGACGTCGGGGCCGCCACCCTCCTGCTCGATGAAGCCGAAGCCCTTCTCCGAGTTGAACCACTTCACAGTGCCATTAGCCATAGAAAAATCTCCTTCAAGGGACTGTTCGAAACACGCACAGCGCGGGCTTCGAGTCACCGCATGGAGCGCCCACCGGGGAAGAGCCGGGGAACAAAAAATGCGCCTGCAATACATCAGCAGGCGCACACAAAGTTCATGGGAACCACTACTGCAACTACCTCGACTGTAGCAGGCCACGGCCCGCCGCGGCGGGATTTTTCACTCGCGGTTTCGCGGAGGCCGTCCCGCGGGGCAGCCGTTCCGAGCCCAGTGAACCGTGAACACACGTCAGCAGCAAGCCACTTGAGCAGGTGCCCGCACCCCGGCGGGACCGACTGACCCCAGCGGGATTTCCGCGGTGCGGAGCGCCCGCCCCGCCGGCGGCATTTCGCGGTCCGGCTGGAAATTCTCCGCGCCGGACATTCCCACGCCCGCGCTACCGGGCACATACTGGACGGGATGACGAAATATTCAGCAGGTCGCCGTCCCCTGCCCAGCAGCCCCTTCAAGCCCCAGGTGGAGGCACCACGCAAGCACTTCGCCGTCGGCGACCGGGTCACCCACGACGGGTACGGCCTCGGCCGGGTCATCGGCGTCGAAGGTGACGGCGACATCGCGGTACTCGTCGACTTCGGATCACGACAGGAACGCGTCACCCAGCCGTACACCGCGATGTTCAAACTCTGACCCCAGCGCCCGCGCCCGCCGTACGACCCACCCACCTGCACCTGCACCTGCACCTGCACGTCGCTCGCATCCCGCAGGGCAGCTTCGGCCTGCCACACACCGGGGGCACGTACCGCATCGCCATCGCCGACGTCAGCAGCTGGACGGTGGGAGACCTCAGGTACTCCGACCAGTGGCACCTCGACCGGAGCACCCCGCTCGCGTCCGCACTCGAGCACGAGCAGCAGGGCCGAGTAGAGCCGGTAGAGCACCATCCGGTGCCGGAGGGCGGGGCCAAAATCGAGGCTGCCGCCGACTTCGGTGTAACCGGCGACGAGCTCGCCGCTCGTGGTCGATCAGTCCGGTGATCCGGGCGGGCGTGGCGTTTGGTGCGGCTCTGCATGGACACTTCCGGCGTCGGTCGGGCGGAAAGCGGGAAGGGGGCGGGGCCCCGCGCGCCCATGCGGTGACGAGCGGGGCCCCGCGTCCGGGGCCGGCTTCAGGCCGGGTAGGGCAGCTCGGCCTCAACGGTGCCGGCCGGGCAGACGTGCAGGGCGCCGTCCGGGCCGCCGATCCTCAGCTGCCACGGGTGCGGGCTGTCGGTGGTCACCCGGAGGCGGTCGCCGGTGCGGCACAGGTGGAAGCGGGCGGTCTCACCGGGGCCGTCGCTGCGCGGGATCACGACGGTGCGCTCGGCTCCGTCCGCGAAGGCGTGGACCCGCAGTTCGACGCCCTCCGCCCAGGCGGACACCGGGCGCTGGTCGTCCGCGCCGAGCGGGATGACGGAGTCCGGGCGGGCGAGCAGCGGCAGCGTGTGGAAGCCGTGCTGTTCGCGCACCCAACGCGGGCCGGTGACCTGGTCGCCGGTCAGCAGGTTGGTCCAGGTCCCCTCGGGCACGTAGTACTCGACCGTGCCGTCCTCGGTGAAGACCGGGGCGACGAGCAGGTCGTCGCCGAGCAGGTACTGCCGGTCGAGCGTGGCGGCGGCCGGGTCGTCCGGGAACTCCAGCACCATCGCGCGCATCACCGGGAGGCCGGTGGCGTGCGCCTGCTGGGCCGCGCGCTGGAGGTAGGGCGCCAGGCGGTGCTTGAGCAGGGTGAACTCGCGGGTGACCTCGACGGCCTCCTCCCCGAAGTCCCACGGCACCCGGTAGGACTTGCTGCCGTGCAGCCGGCTGTGCGAGGAGAGCAGGCCGAACTGCGTCCAGCGCTTGAAGACGGCGGGCGTGGGGGTGCCCTCGAAGCCGCCGATGTCGTGGCTCCAGAAGCCGAAGCCGGACAGGCCGAGGGAGAGTCCCCCGCGCAGCGACTCCGCCATGGCGTTGAAGTGCGACTCGCAGTCGCCGCCCCAGTGCACCGGGTACTGCTGGCCGCCCGCGGTGGCGGAGCGGGCGAACAGCAGCGCCTCACCCTCCCCGCGCTCCTCGCGGAGCAGCTCGAACACCGCCTGGTTGTACAGGTGGGTGTAGTAGTTGTGCATCCGCTCGGGATCGGAGCCGTCGTGCCACACCACCTCGGTGGGGATGCGCTCGCCGAAGTCGGTCTTGAAGCAGTCCACGCCGACGTCCAGCAGGGCACGCAGCTTGTCGGTGTACCAGTCGCGGGCGGCGGGGTTGGTGAAGTCCACCAGGGCCATGCCCGGCTGCCACAGGTCCCACTGCCAGACGCTGCCGTCCGGACGGCGCACCAGGTAGCCCTCGCGCATGCCCTCGGCGAACAGCTCCGACTTCTGGGCGATGTACGGGTTGATCCAGGCGGAGATGCGCAGCCCCTGCTGCTTGAGCCGGGCCAGCATGCCGGCCGGGTCCGGGAAGGTGTCCTGGTCCCACACGAAGTCGCACCACTGGTACTCGCGCATCCAGAAGCAGTCGAGGTGGAAGACGCTGAGCGGGATGCCGCGCTCGGCCATGCCGCCGACGAAGCGGTTGACGGTGGCCTCGTCGTAGTCGGTGGTGAAGGAGGTGGTCAGCCACAGGCCGAGCGCCCAGGCCGGGGGC